>JACNLL010000001.1 GCA_014381545.1 Candidatus Desulfaltia bathyphila | reverse complement strand
GTGTAATTGCAGATGTCATTTCGCTTGGCCATTCTTTGACCGTTGTTGTTCCTGAGGGTGCTGCAGCACAGCTGCGCAGACTTACTCAGGCAAGAGAGCGAGCGATAGAACGCAGAACAGCCATGAATAATCAGCTTCAGGATCTTATTTTTGTGATATTTCCAGAACTTGGCGATATTATTAAACCATCCACAAAGACAGGCATGTATCTGATTAAAAATTATCCTGACCCTAAAAGTATTGTATCCATTGGTATTGAAACGCTTTGTAATATTGTAAGAAAAATCAGTCGTGGAAAGTTCGGTATAGACCGAGTTGAAGAACTTTATAATACTGCAAAAGAATCTGTAGGGATTACAGAAGGCAAAGAGAGTATACTTCTTGAGACAAGTCATCTTGTTTCTAATATAGAGGCTGAAAATAGATACATTGAAAGCCTGGAAGAGCAGATGATTGTGTACCTGGAGCAGATTCCTTATAGTCATAGCATATTGTCTGTCAAAGGTATCGGGAATATAACTGTTGCCGGCCTGATAGGAGAAGTTGGTGATTTCAGGAAGTTTAAGACAATATCTGAGGTAACAAAGCTGGCTGGACTCGATCTGTTTGAGGTCAGTTCCGGAAAGCATAAAGGGAAGCATCGTATTTCTAAACGAGGCCGGGCCTTGATAAGAAAACTTTTGTTTTTTGCTGCTATGAATGCAGTTAGGTCCCATGGAATTATGCATGCCAGGTACCAGAAGATGCTTAATAATGGTAGACCCAAAATCAAGGCACTGATTGCAGTATCCAGAAAGCTTTTGCGAATAATATTCGCGCTTGTCCGTGATAGTGCCGAATATGATGAAAATTATAACAGAAAACATGAATATAAATTAGCCGCATAGTGTGAAGGCGGGGAGATTACCGGCGAGACCTTTAAGGCGATTATATCGACCTTCGTGCAAAGCTTCTGTAACTCCCCGTCGTCATCTTAACCCCAATAAAGCAAGATCAGAGCTCGTTTGAGACTCTCAAATACCAGGATCGGGTAAGATGGCTTTCACATGGGTTTAGAACTTTTTAAGAAAGCTTTGGGATATCCCAAATGACTTTCCAATTAAAAAAATACTTGACTACAATAAACCAGGTCTCATTAATCTATTAGATATCTGTACTATTTAAATAAAACGACTTTTATTGAGTTGTTCTTAATAAATATAGAATCTGCTTAATATATAAGTTAGCACGCCAATATAATCTCAAAAAATAATGCCCATGCTAAAACGATTGATAAGAGAGTTAATAAAATTTCTCTCAACCTTGTTGCATAATATGTTTGCAACAATTGCGATTGGTTTAATTGGTGTTCCAGTTCTAATTTCTTGGGCGACCGGAACATTAGATATCTTATTTCAAACCATGAAATCGCCAATGCCAGTATGGGCAACCATTGTTTTGGTTGTTCTATTGGGCATATATATTTATTTAAAAATAGAAAAATCTCATTCACGTCAATCATCTGCATATCCTGTTAAATATTTCGTTGTTGATAAATATAAATGGAAAGCAACTATTTACGGTGTTGAAAATTTTGAGGTTGACAGAACTTCAATATGTTTAAAACATGATCTGCCATTGGTTTTCACAAGTTCATATTATTATTGCCCTGATTCTACTTGTGAAAATAAATTATGGGACTCCGATCATTATAATTATCATTCAACTGCAAAAAGTTATATAGACAGAGAATTAAGAAAAACAAACTATAAGTGCTAACCAATCACTGAACTTGACCACAAGAATTGCCGTTCTCCCACCCACGGTTAGTGGGCGGCAAGTTAGCTCAGACGTTATAGGAGAAAAAAGACATATGAGAGTCGTAATGCCTCTCTTTGGACTCACTTATAAGGGAAATAGATTTCAATTTTCTGATAATTATTCTCTCGAACACTTTAACTATGAGAAAGATGTTCCACAGGAGTTAGCTGGCCTTTCAGAAATCGACGTTTCCCATCTTTCACTGGAAAATTGGGCTATAGTCGCTGATAATCCAAGCGAAGGCTATCGTTCAGAAATCAATCTTCTACTGATGGCTCTTAGGATTTACGCACAATCAAACACTTTCATAAAATGGCGCTTTTGTGATGAGGATTCTGGTAATTTTTCCCGCATAGGCAGCGATATGCGGTTCAGCAACTTGGCGATTACTTCGTCCCGTATAATTGAAGAGAGCGGATTGTCGACTGTACGCGACGGTTTCCTAAACCTCCTCGAAATGAACCAAATTTCAGATAGAACAAAAAACGCCCTGTACTTCGTTTGGAGAGGGTTATGTTCAGGCAAACACATTGATGCCTATATTTTTCTTGTGTGTGCGCTTGAAGCGCTTTTTTCAAATGAAACGCCAGAAGATGCCACAAAAACCCTCATTAAGCGTATACAAAAATTTTTGTCTGGAATTAAGGGTTTTGGAGGTGACCAAGTAAAAAGGATATACAAAATAAGATCCGACATGGTTCATGGAAGAATACCCCATACGGATAAGGATTCGGAGCAGGCAAAGCAAAATATTAAAAACCTTGGGAAGCTGGAGTTGTTAGTCTTCACCTGCATAAAAAAGATTTTGGACGAAAAAATCTATTTGCTGTACAAAGATATTGATGAGAAAGAGAAATTTCTAAATAGCCTAATGAAGGCCTATAAACGAATAAGGATAGATCCGTGAGAGCGAAGCGAACCACGATCTTATCCGGTTGT
>JACNLL010000076.1 GCA_014381545.1 Candidatus Desulfaltia bathyphila | reverse complement strand
ACCCTCTCTTCTTCAATTCATGTGCAAGAATAACTTCATACACGCTTTCCAGAAGACCTGGCCCAAGCCTTTTATGAATATGATAAGCCGCATCAACAACTATTTTTGCAATCTCATTCTCAGCCACAATTTTCTTTTATATCTTTGCGCCTTTGCGTGAGCAATCCCTAAATCCCTTAATCAAGATAAGATTTAAAGTCAGGTAGTTCCTGTTTAAAATATTCCCTTATTTTCTTCATTACATTCTTTTCAACCTGACGAACGCGTTCCCTTGATATGTCGTAACGGTCACCGATTTTCTGCAGGGTAACAGGCGAATCTGAAAAAATGCGCAAATCGAATATTTCGAGCTCCCTTTTTGTCAATTTTTTTCTGAACTTGGCAATTTTATTATGAAGAAGGGATTCTATCTCCTTCTTTGCCACCTCTTCTTCCATAGAGTCGGACGGCGTTTTCAGAATCTCTATCCTTTCCGTATCTGTATCATCCTTTAAAGGGGCATCCAGAGATATATCCCAGCCATCAAGCCGCTGGCTCATATCCACAATTTCCCGCTCAGATACACCCAATCTTTCTGAAAGCAGCTTTGGTTTTGGGTCAAAACCCTCTTCAATCAGTTTTTGTTTTTCCTTTTTTAACTTAAAAAAAAGTTTTCGCTGCCCTTGCGTGGTGCCGATTTTCACAAGACGCCAGTTATCCATGATAAATTTGAGAATATATGCCTTTATCCAGAAAGAGGCATAATATGAGAATTTGACATTCTTGTAAGGATCAAATTTTCTTACAGCCTGCATAAGCCCTATATTTCCTTCCTGGATCAGATCTAAAAGATTCTGCATCCATACACGCTGAAACTCCAGAGCTATCTTTACGACAAGCCTGAGGTTTGAGGTTACCATAATATAGGCTGACTCCTCGTCATTATGTTCCTGAATCCTTAGTCCAAGCTCTCTTTCCTGATCCCTGGTTAACAGGTTGTATTTGCTTATTTCAGCGAGATATCGCTGAAAAGGATCAAACTTGACAAGAGAGTTATCAGGAGTTTTCTTTTTTTTATTTTTCTCGTTCCTGTTATCCATAATGTCCATTAGTTAATTGAAAAGCAACTCGAATATAATATCATAATATGTCTATAAAAATACAGCCTATATTTTTATAGACACAAAAAATAATATTTGGTAAAAGTTAGTAAATTTGTAAAAAACCGAATTCATCAGGAGTCAGATAACACCTAAATATATGCGCCTGTAGCTCAGATGGATAGAGCAACGGACTTCTAATCCGTAGGTCGCAGGTTCGAATCCTGCCAGGCGTACCACACAAAAAGTGCCTAAAGTTATTGTACGCCTTCGGCGTGCTAATTAACACCTTTGAAAAATAAAAAACCACGATCATGGTAACAACCAGTGATCATGGCTTATAACTTCAATGCCTTCTACTCTCTAACCCAAAACCCAACACTCAAAACTCAAAATTATCCTATAATCCTCTAATCCCTCAATCCCATTTCCTCTTCCCTCTATCCTATATCCTCTTTCCTCTATCCTTAATCCCTGCCCTAAAACTGCGGCTCATACTCCGGCACAATTTCTCGTAATTTTGCCTTTATCCCTTTTTCATCCTGATCTTTGGCAAGCTGGATCAGATCATTTATTTTGCCATTTAAAAGTATTTGATCGTGCTCATCTCCCTTAAGCACCATAATCTTTTCATGCTTTGTCGGGACAATGCCCTCTCCTTCGGTAATCAATTCCTCATAAAGTTTTTCTCCAGGCCTGAGACCGACATAATCAATCCCGATATCCTCATCAGGCTCAAATCCGGAAAGACGGATCAGATCTTTAGCCATGTCGTCAATCTTAATCGGCATACCCATGTCCAGCAGCAATATTTCTCCTCCCTTGCCCATGGCGCCTGCCTGTAAAATAAGCTGGCTTGCTTCCGGAATAGTCATAAAGTAGCGGGTAACATCAGGATGAGTAACTGTAACAGGGCCGCCTTTTGCTATCTGCTTTTTGAAAAGGGGCACCACACTGCCGACACTTCCAGCAACATTGCCAAAACGAACAATAACAAATTGCGTGTCTGATGCGCTCAGTCCGTTATGATTCTGAACCAGCATTTCAGCCGCCCGCTTGGAAGCTCCCATAACATTTGTCGGCCTTACCGCTTTATCGGTTGACACAAAAACAAAGCGCTTAACATTAAACTTTTTTGCGGCATCGATCAGATTTGCGCTGCCCACAATATTGTTTTCCACAGCCTTCCAGGGTTGCAATTCAAGCATCGGCACATGTTTGTATGCAGCGGCATGAAAAATTATCTGAGGTTTGTAATCTCCAATTGCTTTTTCAACCTCATATTTATCCTGAATATCTGCCAGCAAAGGCACAACTGTTACATAGCTGAAACTCTGTTTAAGCTCCAGTTCGATTTCATACAACGGGCTTTCAGCTATCTCATAAAGCATAAGCAGTTCCGGTCGAAACCGGCAGATCTGCCTGCAGAGTTCAGAACCGATAGAACCGCCCGCGCCGGTTATCATGACACGCCGCCCCTTGATGTGTGAGCCTATCTGTTCTTCGTCCAGCATGACTGTTTCCCGTCCCAGCAGATCTTTGTAAGCCACCTCTCGGATCGCATTTATTGTCACCCTGCCGTCAATCAGCTCTCCCATGCCGGGCACGGTCTTAAATGTAATGCCGCTTTCCTTGCAATGAGCCACTATGGTTCGCATTTGCTTTGAGCCGGCTGACGAAATTGCTATAAGCATCTCATCAACCCTTGCCCGCTTTGTAACCACCTTGATATCTTTTATGCGACCAAGCACCGGAATATCGTGGATCTTTTTCCCAATCTTTACCGGATTATCATCAAGGAATCCGACCACATTATACTTAAGCCGCGCATTATCCCTTAATTCTCTGAATATTTTTTCCGCGCAGTCGCCGGCGCCGATAATAAGCAGCCTCTTTCTGCCCGATACTTTTTTTATAAAGGGGCTCGAAAGAATCTGTTTTACAACTTTCCAGAATTCATCATTACCGAAATACTCAAAATACAAGCGGACGCTCAGTCTGAATGCGGAAATAAAAAGAATCGTAAAACACCAGTCAATAACAAAAACCGAACGGGCAAAACCTTCGAACCTGGTTTTAAAAAGAATAATACTAATAATAAGGAGAGAGGCTATAGTTGATGCCTTGATGATATTTATCAGATCGGCAATGCTTGTATAGCGCCACATGCCGCGATAGAGGTCGAAGAGATAAAAACAGACAAACTTGGTTATCAATATAAAAGGCAATATCTTCTTGAAAGTCTGCAAGTCCTTGCCATCAATGATAAAATCAAATCGCACAAGGTAGGCGGCATACAAAGAGACGATCAAGAGAAGAACATCTATTGTTAGAATAACAAAAAAATTTTTATAAAGTGGTTTAAATTTCATATTTGTCCTCTAATCCTTGCCCAAGCCAACCCCAAATATTCATAAAACACCCTCTCCATCTTGCGAAGACTGCCTGCATTTGGAAAGAAAACACCCGGACTGATCCTCTGCCTTTCTTTAACCCAATAATCTGCCGGAGCCGGTATAGGACGCATGCCCGATTTTTGGAAAAGAGCCATTGAACGGGGCATATGCGAAGCAGATGTTACCAATATGAATATTTTATCTCCAACTATTTCGTGAATTAACCGTGCCTGATCCTTAGTGTCTTTTGAAAGCTCCTCCAGAACAAGCCTATTGTCCCCTATCCCTATAACATTAGCCACGCCAGCCATTATCCTCGATTCAGGCATTGGATCAAACACGGCGCCTCCAGATAAAACAAGTCTGCTTTCTGGCAACAGCCTGTGAATCCGGATTCCCTCCACAAGCCGGCTGAGGGAAGACTCAGAAATCTGCGATGTAACAGGTAACTTTGGGTCTGAATTATGCCCGCCACCCAAGACAACTACCCATTTAACATCGGGAAATGTCTCTAATTCAATAAGAGGAGGATATTTATCTTCCAGAGTCTTCAAACAAATATCGCTTAGGCTTCCGTAGCTAAATAGAGCGAGCAAAAGAGCGCCGGCAAAAACAACTGCCTTCCCGGCCTTTTGCCTGCGTGTAAACCAGAGCAGAAAAATCCCAAATATCAGGATTTCAAGGATAATGGATAATGGAAAAAACAACGGCGCTGCTATTTTTTTAAATAAAAACATCAAAGATTTCACTTCCTCTTTCACGAACAGAACCGGTCAATACTTCAACATCTTATCACCATTTTAAAAAGGGTTTTCAATTAGAATACCTTCAATTATCTGGCCATGGTTCAAATCTTCAGTGAAAATTTTATCGGCTTTTGCATTATAAGCAGCAGCAATGATTAAAGAATCCCAAAATGATAAATGGTGCCTTTCTTCAATCTCGGAAGCAAATAATATTGTTTTGATTCCGTTCAACTCAACATGCCAGACCAGATAACTCTCTATAATTCCTCTTGCCTTTGATTTTGACAAAGGATTTAAAATCTTGCGGGTAACATTCACGTAAAATTCCTGTAATACTTGAGCACTGATAATTCCCATTCTATTTTCCCACAGATTGAGCATAAGGTCAGCGGAGATTTCATTTTTACTACCTGCATCCAGGTCATGTGCGTATATCAAAATGTTTGTATCTATAAAGATTTTACCTTTCATGAAGCTCCTCTCTTGAAACCGCAATTTTTCCACCCAAATGAAATCCCTGATTGATATTGATCAAAGCCTTTCGTTTAAACAATTCATATTCTTCCGAATCATCTATAATTTTTTGTAATTCCTGGCTAAGCATTCCGCTGATAGATGTTTGCTTTTGAGCAGCTAATATTTTTGCTTTTCTGATTAGATCCTTGTTAATGCTCAATGTAATATTTTGTTTCATGTGTTAGGCTCCCTGTTTAGATTTCATTAATCCACGCATGTTACGTATTACACGCTAATTGCGTGAAGTCAAGAAGATTTATTAGCTTATCAGCTCACCAGCCTTTTGATACCATTTTGCAACTTCAAGCCCTGTCTCTTCAGCAATTGCCAACAATCCCTGCTCAGCTTCCCATTTAGAAACCGCATAAGGATCCTGCGGCATTGCCTTTCGTCCGTCTGTGTGCGTCTGCCTGCCGTGCGTAGCTCGCAGAGCGGAGTTTGGTGGCTAATTCCAGCTTTTTTTCTCAGTGCCTAACCCCTTCCCTCCTCACAACCTTTACAACTGTCATCCACAATATCTTGAGATCAAAGAAGAATGATCTGTTTTTCAGATAATACTCATCAAATTTATTATTTTCAAAAAACTGCTTGTCATACTACACCTTTCGTAGTATATATACTCGCAATGATACGATCATGGGCTAACAGCCGCTCTCGACGCTTTTACGAACAAGGTAAAACATCCAAATTTGGCGGGATGGATACTGATGCTGCTGAAGATTTGCTGGCTATTCTTGATGCTGCAGAATCTCTTAAAGATATAAGTCCGTTAAAAAGCGTCGGTCTGCACAAGTTGTTCGGGAACAGGGCGGGACAATGGGCGATGACGATAAACGGGCCATGGCGTATCTGTTTCCGTTTTAAAGACGGCGATGCATTCGATGTTGAAATTACAGATTACCATAGGGGGTAAAATTATGAGACCCATACATCCGGGACGTATTCTTAAACGTGAAATTAGAACCCGCGAACTTTCGGCCAATAAATTGGCTCTGGCGTTGCGTGTCCCTTCAGGGCGTATTACACAAATTCTTAATGAAAAAAGGGGTGTTAGTGTGGAAACAGCACTCAGGCTATCCAGGTATTTTGGGAACAGCGCTCAGTTTTGGATGAACCTTCAAGCCAGATACGAACTGGCAGTCGCTGAACACGAGATGGGTTCAAGAATTAATGTCGAGGTGGAACAGGCTGCTTGATCTTACACATCATCCATTCATAAAGTCACAAGTCACCTTGAATTCTTGTCAGTAGTAGTCTTGACTATCCGAGTAATAATATTGATAATCGAACGTATTTCCGCATACATATCATCTAATGACGAGTCTCCGTTAAAAAAACCAGACTCTGCCAGCAATCGCAACCAATACAATGTCTCTCTCGCCTCTTTGGAGGCTATGGCCATTTTGGAAACAAAGTCTTTTCTGCTCTGTGCAGCCTGTGCCTCTTGAACATTTGCGCCGATCGATGTGCCAGCCCTTAAAAGCTGTTTCGATAAGACAAACTCCTTTCTGCCCACCAAAAACTTATACGCTTGAACAATCTTCATAGCAAATTCAAACGTCCGCTTATCAATCTTCTTATCATTCATAACTCAACACCCAAAACTATTTTCTTTCAGCCCAAAACCCAACACCCAAAACTATTTTCTTTCAGCCCAAAACCCAACACTCAAAACTCAAAACTTCCCTCAATGAACAATGCCTTTACTGCTAAGGACATTGAAAAAAGTCATCCATAATATTTTAAGATCAAAGAGAAACGACCTGTTTTTCAGATAATATTCATCAAATTCCACCTTCACAGGAATCGGCAATTCATCTCTCCCGTTTACCTGCGCCCAGCCGGTAATTCCCGGGATGAGTTTATGTATCCCCTTCCCTGTTCGAAGCTCAACCAGATCATCCTGATTATATAAAGCCGGACGTGGCCCTACAAAACTTATGTCTCCTTTTAAAATACTGTACAACTGTGGCAATTCATCCAGGCTGAACTTGCGCAGAAAGAACCCGATCGGAGTAAGATAAGCGTCAGGATTTTTCATGAGATGGGTTGCGATAGCAGGGGTATTAATGCGCATCGTGCGAAACTTGGGCATCCTGAAAATCGTATTATTAATACCCACCCTGTCTGACCAGTATAACACCGGGCCTTTTGAAGTCAGCTTAACCATCAATCCGACGACAAGAATCGGCACACTTAAAAAACATAATAAAAAACCGGCCATAGTTAGATCAAAAATACGTTTAAAAGAAGGGAGACCGGAGGACGGAGAAAGGAGGATGGAGGGCATGCTAAAATAGTTCCTTTCTGAATGGCACCCGTTCTGCCAATGCCCCTTTTAATATTTTGAAATTTTCGACAGAATAATATTCCCGTTGTTCTTTTTCCAATAATGAGCCAAGCTTGACCGTATAATCTCTCCGGTGAAATATATTGATAAGTCTGAGAACCTCTTTTAGCGTATCAGCAGATGCCTCCAGCGGAACGCCTCTTTTAAACAGGAATTCCATGTCAAAGATATCTCTGATTTCCTGACGATCCAGAAATGCCTCCAGTTTTGACTTCATCATGTCGTTTAAGGCTACAGCCTTCAAAAAAACCTGCGTATTTGCATATTTGCTGTAAGCGATTACCTGTTCCACATGGATTTTTTTGACTTCCCTGCGGATTTCCAGTTTCAGACTTCGTGGGTAATCAGGCGACCTCAATTCAAAAAGAATTGTATAAAATTTCTCTGCGCTGTCCTTTATATTATAATGCCTTGCAAGATAACCCTTCATACTCTCAAAGAATTCCGGCTCCAAGTCCCTGATAACCCAGAAATCCAGATCAACGGAAAATCGATTAAGTCCATGGCACAGGCGCAGCATGGTCCCGCCACCAAAGATAATCTGCGTGAGAAATTTACCGCTGTTGAGCCTGTCCAAGACTTCGAGCTCAAACCGTTCCTGCATGATTAAATCCTGCATAGCCTC
The DNA here is from genome assembly GCA_014381545.1 of Candidatus Desulfaltia bathyphila. Lineage (GTDB taxonomy): Bacteria > Desulfobacterota > Desulfobacteria > Desulfobacterales > ETH-SRB1 > Desulfaltia > Desulfaltia bathyphila. The sequence goes on along the minus strand of JACNLL010000076.1, from coordinate 6,084 downwards.
CTGATAGCCTTTTGCGTTTTTTCAGGAAAAACGACCATGATATCAGCAATTAGCTTCTTATCCAGCGTCTTCAGATCACAGGCATGCCAATCCATGGAATATTTCCCGAACGCGCAAAGATGCGCTGTGTCAACAAACGCTTTTTCTTTCGTGGCAATAAAAAGATCTTCGTGCCTTACAAATCCATAGTAATACTCTTTTTTCAACTTGTAATAATTAAACGCTACGCCCTCTGCCTCGAATCTGATCGAGCGTTTAACAGAAATATTATCATACCAGTCTCTCTGCACCTGGGTAGTAATTCCATAAAATGAAAGCGCTGTCACGCAAGAAACATACGAGGGAACCTGCAGATAATTGGCTATTTTTAAAAAATCCTCACGATTATAACGTGGCCAGCCCCCTACCGATACATAAAAATTTTTCTTTAACCTTAAAAAAAACCCGTTTTTAACATAACGGCTGCATAATACCTGAGCAGATTCATTTTTAATGCCGGCAGCCTGTGCTACGTCATCCACGGAAAAAAATAACTTATTCGATAAATAATTCAGAGTCTTCGTTTTCATAATACAAACATATATCCTTAACAAAGATATTAAGAATATATACTCAGACAATATATGTCAACTAAAAACGCCGGCCTGCTTCTAATCTCCGTTCTCCTTCCTTCATTCTTTTCAACCCCTCATCCATTGTAATAACCGGCTTCCACCCTAACATATCCCGCGCCTTGGAAATGTCCACCCGCAAAGAACCAAACAGGCGATCAGCAACATTCTTCTTGCCCAGAAGACCCGCCACAAAGATCATCAAGCCCACAGGCACGGGCAGCAGAAAAGACCGTTTTCCAAAAGCATGCGCCATTTTCTGCAGCAATTCAGTCGTCGATACATCCTCGTCATCAGAAATCAAAAATACCTCACTTGCAGCCCTGGGATGATCAATACAATGAATGATAAAACTCACCAGATTATCCAAAGCCACAAAACTGCGTTTATTATGTACAGCGCCCAATGGCAGCGGAACACCTATCCGCACCCACTTCATCAGCGAACGAAAATTAGCCTTAACTCCAGGCCCATAAACCAGAGGCGGTCGAATAATCACAACCTCCAGCCCTGTTTCTTCAGCAATTGCCAACAATCCCTGCTCAGCTTCCCATTTAGAAACCGCATAAGGATCCTGCGGCTCAGGAACATCCTTCTCAGAAAAAAACTCTTTCGGCTCACCTCCCTGACCTCCGACCTCTGACTTCTGTCCTCCGGCTTCTGTCTTTTCCTGACCCCTGGCCCCTGATCCCTGATCCCTGCTTTTGTTCCTTGTCCTCTCCCCATTCACCTTAATAGTACTAATAAACACAAACCGCTTAACCCCAGCTGCCACAGCCTGCCGCGCTAAGTTCAAAGTACCAGCCGTATTCACCTTACGAAACTCCGCCAGCGGATCAGCAGCGCTCTCGCAGATAACATGCACCCGGGCAGCTAAATGGACAATGCCAACAATACCATCCAGGGCTTCAGACCAATCAGTTTCCGGACCGATATCGCCAACCTCCGCCCTTAGTCCTCCGACATCTGACCTCAGATATCCGATTTCTGTCTTTTCCGCGCCCCTGACCGCTCCCCGCACCTGATAGCCGTCAGTTAGCATCCTTTTGCATAATGCCTGGCCGATAAAGCCATTTGCTCCTGTTATTAAAATATTCATTATAAATTAATTCTACCCAAAAGTGATGAACTCGTAAAAAGTCAAATTCATCAAATATGTCATTTCGACCGCAGGGAGAAATCTTATATTTTCAATTGGTTACAGCTTAAAGATTTCTCGCTTTGCTCGAAATGACAAGTTTAGGAGACTTTTTACGAGAGCATCAAAAGTGCCTTAAGCGGAAACGGGTAACATATTTAGTTATTATTTCCGTGTAATCTGCGGACTAAGGGTCAAAGGCGGATTTGACCCCATTTCTCCATTTCTCCATCTGGTCGTCAACTCATCCGCATAAAAGGGAAACAAAAAAGCGGCCAGAATACCAATCTCGCCGCCCTTTGGAACAACCCCTTTATGTGAACTCCGATCATTCGATCTGTCCAAAAGGCCTATGGTTGTTCCCCAGCGTGAAATGAGCCAGGCCCCAGCGCCTCCAAGAACCAAAGAAGCTATGTAAAGAATTAAATATTTCATTTTTTAATAGCTAATAAAGGGATCCAGTTCTTCCCTGTGCTTCATCCCGTGAAAAATTTCATAAGGAATATCAAGATGAATAACGGGTTTCGGTATGGACTTTCCCATTTTTAGAAAAACATCAAAGAAACCCTCTTTAACTGCATCCAATTCCTTTAGAGCAATTTCAGAAGTCTTGCCAAATGCTTTACATCCCTTCAATATAGGAATAAAGGCGCAAAATCCTTCATCTACTTTTTCAATTTGAATTGGATAGTTCAAGGACATGTAATATTTTTTATCCTTTTTCATATCTGCCCTCCAATCTTTGTAAAGCCCTCAAAGCATCTTTCACTTGATACTCAGGAAGCCGCTTAGTCCCTTTTGCAAGAGTAACGATCCTGTCCAGCAATTCATGGCAATAGATATAATGGCTACTGCCGCCCTTTGGCTGTCTTTCCTTGAATCCGGCGTCTTTCAGCAACTTCTGAACTTCACTAAACTTTGCATCTTTTGGACTATTTCTGACCCGTTCAAGTAATTTTGCTTTCTTTGTCATTTTTGCTTAAATTCGCCACGCCCACTCTGTTAACCTGCGATTCATGTTATGCCCTTCCGGTAATGTTCAGAGTATTAGTTCGGAATTAGAATTACAAGGCAAAATGTCTGTACCTGCCCCGCCTGCCCAGTGAAACCCGTATTTTCTTTTGTTTCACAGGGGTAGCTCCGGCAGATGGTACTGGGGTGGCTAATTCTTCATCTTTTTCATTCAAAATTCAAAACTCAAAATTGATTTTTCTAATCTGTGCAACCTGCCCGCTCGTGCCCCAGGCCGCCTCGCCTGTGAATCCGTTAGGCTTGGCTGGCTGGCGAGCTTGCAATGGCAGGCGGGCCTGCGGAATCTGTGGACTAAGGGTCAATAGTAGACTTGACCCCATTTCATCCAACGCTGCGCCAATTATTTTGTAAGTCCGCTCATCTCTCATTTTGGTTCCTTAATCCGTGTAATCTGCGCCTGCCTGTGCGTGACCGCACGCAGACAGGTAATCTGCGGATCGGTTTTTAAGGACAATTTTCATTATTTTTCCATCGTCTTTCTGTCGAATTATCACATTTTTCCAAGCTATTATTGACATCGTTTCACAAATACGCTAAATAGTCATAAACTCAATGGTTAAAATAGTGCGTTTTTCAAAGCTCATAAAAGGAAATAGCATGAAACGTGATATTTACAAGTACCTTCTCAGGTGGAAGACATCGCCTCGCCGAAAGCCTCTATTGCTCAAAGGCGCCCGTCAGACCGGGAAAACTTATATACTCAGAAAATTCGGGGCAAATGAATACGATTCTTGCCTCTATTTCAATTTCGAGAAGGACCCCCTTCTTAAAGATTTTTTTTCTCAACAGCTTCAGCCGGAACAACTTATCCAAAACCTTGCGCTCTACACGCACAAAACCATTCACCCGGGACGCGATCTTATCATTTTTGATGAAATTCAAGCCTCCAATAATGCGCTCAAGTCCCTCAAATACTTTCAGGAGGAAGCGCCCGAATACCATCTTGCCGCAGCCGGTTCCTTGCTTGGTATTGCCCTGTCCAGACCAGGATCGTTCCCTGTGGGAAAAGTCAACTTTCTTGAACTCTATCCCATGACCTTTCTTGAATTTTTGAACGCTATCGACGCAGGAGATCTCAGGAAATATCTCGAAAAAACATCAAAGCCCGCCCCTTTTCCGAAACCGCTTCATCTCAAGCTGATCCAATATCTCCGCACCTATTATTTCACAGGAGGAATGCCGGAAGCTGTTGCTTATTATGCCCAACACAAGGATTTGAATGAAGTGCGCGAAATACAAAATGAAATAATCAACGCATATGCACTGGATTTTGCCAAATATGCGGCTTCCCCTGACATCCCAAAACTGAGCCTCATCTGGGACTCTATCCCTGTACAATTAGCCAAAGAGAACAAGAAATTCGTTTTCACCATGCTAAAGAAAAGCGCGCGGCTGCGTGATTTTGAAAATGCCATCGAGTGGCTGGAAAAATCAGGATTGATCCTTCGCGTTTTTCGAGTCAAAACCGCAAAACATCCTTTAAAAGCCTATATTGAAGAGAAGATTTTCAAAATCTATGTTCTGGATGTCGGTCTTCTCGGCGCAATGGCCCGCATTGAACCTGACATTATCATTCGCGGCGACCGGATTTTTCGGGAGTATGAAGGCGCTTTTGTAGAAAATTACGCGGCTCAACAGCTTAAGGCAGCAAAAGGAATTGATCTTTATTACTGGCAGAGCTCAGGAACTGCTGAAGTTGATTTTATCTGTGAATATTCAGGTCACATCCTGCCGTTGGAAGCAAAAACGGGCATCAACCCGCGGAGCAAGAGCCTTAAGTCCTTTGATCAAAAATTCAATCCGCCGATCCTGTCCCGCACAACGCTTCTCAATCTCAAAAAGGATAATCGCTTTATCAACATCCCCCTGTATGCGCTCTTGCTGTTCCCCGAACTCCTGACATCCATCAAGGAATTCTCATAATCTCAATCCATCTTCTGTCACTCTTTTCCTAATCCGTGTAACCTGCCCGCTCGTGCCTTGCAATGGCAGGCGGGTCTGCCCGCAATGCCTTTGTATGGATTTAACGAAGTATCATAATCGGGTGCCTACAAACGTGCTTTTACTATATCAACGCAATTATAATGCATGGCAGGCGGGTCTGTGGAAAGTTACACAAAAATTTCTTCTGTCATTTGTTGTATGATTTTATTACGATCATATTCATTGGCCAAAAGTGACTTCATATTACCGCCAAATGCTTGCAACTCGTGTTTTGGCGTATCTAAGAATTTTTCAAACCCTGCTTTTATGTCGTCAATATTGTTTGGATGGGCAACGAAACCGATCTTATTGTTTATGACCAAATCAGCGACTTCTCCATTCATCACGCAATAGATTGGTTTGCCGGACGCAAGATAGGCTTGGAATTTTGCAGGTATGGTTAAAGAAAAAATTGGCTCATCGATTAGAGATATTATTAAACCCATGCTTTGAGACCTTTGCAAAACCATGCTTATCTGTCATTTCGACCGCAGGGAGAAATCTTAACAGGCTTGAATAATTAAGATTTATCGTCACTCATGCTCCTCGAAATGACAAAATTCAAAGGTTTCGCTTTGTCCCGTTGTCAAAGAACAAGCCTTGTTAACCATCTAAATAGATTAATCAATTCTAATTACGCTAATGGCGTAACGCCAGTAGCGTAATCGAACATTATCAGTTACCAGGTACGCCTGATCCATTTTTTGAAAAACAGATCATAAATTATATAACTGCCGTTTTCTTGTTGAATCAGCTCCTTTTTCAACAATTTTTTAAGCGCTTTCTGGATGGATGAAGAAGGGCCAAGTCCGTATGTATCCAGAAATTTTTTACTGAACACTTCAGGGGATTCTTCCTTTGCCAGGGCAACCATAAGATTCTTTTGCTTGATGGTCAGTTCCTCCCACATAGCAATATAAGTGCTTGATTCTCTTGAAATAAGGATATCAAGAGCCTTACCGATATCAGCTTCAGTAATCATCCTGCTATCCATGCATAATTCCCATAAAACATGACACAGCATCTGGAAATAATAGGGATGGCATTCTGTATTATTCAATATACTGTTCAATTCATTATAACCAATCACAATATCTTGATCTGAAAATTTCTTTTTTGCAAAAAGGCTCAGTTCTTCCTGATCGATTTTACCCAATGGAAAGTGTTTTCCGCTTTTATAAAAAGGCCGATTGGGGTTGTTAAATATATTCCGCATCAAATGTGTCTTACTTCCCATGAATATATATGAAACATTTCTGTGATTTTGAAATACGGATCTCATTTTTCTTTCGATTTCATCATCATCGAAATTTGCGATTT
>JACNLL010000009.1 GCA_014381545.1 Candidatus Desulfaltia bathyphila | reverse complement strand
TCAAATTTTTAGGAGTTTGCTTTTTGTAAAAGGTGATTGTCGGACAGGCTCCTAGTTGAATTAAGTATTTCTTTTACAAGCATCATGTATCCTTTTTTTGTTTGTTTTATAACGACATAAACAAGTTGGTGCAATATAGATAAGATAAAATCTGCCATCACTTTTAATGTTGTGGCTTTCTGTTCGGTATGCGGTGAATGCCCGCAATCAGGAAGCACCATTACCTCTGCTCCGGCTCCGGCCCTGCGAGCTATGGCATCTACCTGCGCCAAAGTTGCATATTTATCATTCTCTCCCTGAATGACAAGCATCATGGTATATATCACATTGTTTTTAATGAAAAACAAGAATTATGTTCTCCCGAATACTACTGAATCAGGTGTGCAACGTCATGCGTGTGAAATATCCAGCTTAAGAACATGAGACCTTTGAAAAATGTTTCCCGCTATAGCGGGTTCCATACACTTACTAACCCACAAAAAGCGGTGCCATACAAAACCGCTTTACATCCACAAGCCCTTTGTCTGTTATCTTCAGCTCAGGAATGACCGGAAGCGATAAAAAGGACAATGCCATAAAGGGGTCATTCAGGATTGTTCCGAAATCTCGCGCCACTTCAAGCAGTTTCTCCAGTTTTTCTCTTACCGTATAAACAGGCTCCTGAGACATAAGTCCTGCGATAGGAAGCGGAAGGGTGGCGCATATTTTACTGTCGCATGAGGCTGCCAGGCCTCCGCCCATTTTTACTACGGCTTTTACTGCCGCTTTCATATCTTCGTCATTTGTTCCTACAACTATTATGTTGTGAGAGTCGTGGGCAACACTTGACGACAGGGCTCCGCGCTTTAATCCAAAACCACGGACAAAGCCTTTTCCGATATTGCCCGACCCTGTGTGCCTTTCTACAACAGCGATTTTTAAAATGTCACGGATAATGCTGGCAACAACCTTATTGTCGGATACTGCAGCTTCCACAATACTTTGATTCGTTATTACCTGGTCAGGAACAACCTCGATAACTCTTAAATGCTTTGCCTGGGCTGGGATGGAAAAATCAATTTCTTTGTTGCCAATATTCATAGATGGCTGAAAGGCCACGGGCTCCGGCTTTTTTATTTCCGGTGACATTTTGCCTTCCTGCGCAACCAGAACACCGCCATAATAAACCTCTTCAATGCGGGGTCTGTGAAGATCGGAAAAGACCACCAAATCGGCGCGTCTTCCCGGGCTGATTGCTCCAATATCGCTTATGCCAAAATAATCGGCAGGATTTATTGTTGCCATCTGAATGGCGATAACAGGATCTATGCCTCTATGTATGGCTTTTCGCACCATTGAATCGATATGACCTTCTTCGAGGATATCATGTGGATGCCTGTCATCCGTACACCACATAATACGGCTTGAGGATTTTTCGTTTACAATGGGAATAAGGGATGATAAATTTTTGGCCCCTGTTCCCTCCCGGATCATTATATGCATCCCGGCATTAAGTTTTTCTTTAGCTTCTTTTGCTGTTGTGCATTCATGGTCGCTTGAAATTCCTGCCGCAACATAGGCATAGAGATCCTTTCCTGTCAGGCCCGGCGCATGGCCGTCAACAGGCTTTCCGTGCGCTTTGGCCAGTTCGATTTTTCTTAATACTTCAGGATTTCTATGTATTACGCCCGGATAGTTCATCATTTCGGCCAGGGCAACTATCCTGTCATTGCCCATAAAAGGGAAAAGATCATCTGCACCGAGTCTGGCTCCGGAGGTTTCCATATTAGTTGCCGGAACGCACGAGGAAAGGGTAAAATAGATATTCATGGGCTGCTGCATGCTCGATTGCAGCATATAGTTTATTCCGTCCGCTCCAAGCACATTTGCTATTTCATGCGGGTCGGCAAAAACCGTCGTAGTGCCAAATGGAATTATGGCCCGGGCAAACTCGGTGATACATGTCATGGAGCTTTCTATATGGACATGGGCATCGATAAAACCGGGGCTGACAAACCGGTTTTCCATGTCCACCGTCCTTTTTGCAGGATATGAACCAAACCCAACGATATAACCGCCGGCTATCGCTATGTCGCCGTCAACGATTTCGCCGGAAAAAACATCGATAATCCTAACATTGGTTAAAAGAATGTCCGCCTCTTTTACTCCCCGTGCTGATTTTATCATTTCATCAAGAGTCATTTGATTTTGCTCTCCGGCTTTTAGCTGACAGGGGTATTAAGGGAATAAGCGCTAAGTTGTTTTGTAAACATTCACAGGTTACATTTATGCAGTACGGGGTTGTTTTGAAAGATGAACGTCGAACATATTAAAAGATGTTCATTTTTTTTCAGTTCCTCCTGGGCAAAAACAACTTAGCGCTTATGGGTATTAAGGGACATTGGATAGCCCATTTGCATTGAAATCTGCGATATTATATCTTTTCCTTGTTTATTTTTGCTCCGCATAGTATTTGGAACAGATAAGGAGCTTACCCTTCCTTCGATATTGGTAATGGTTCCCTCTGATTCATTAAGTGGAAGTGGGGTAAGGATTACTTCTGCGGCTGACAATAACCGTGAACGATAAGGTGATTGAGCCACTAAGAATTCAGCCTGAGAAAGAGAGCTTTTTACTGTGTCATCATATTCAATAGCTTCAGGAATGTCCCCCATCAAATAAATTACACGAATATCCTCTGTAAGAGTTTTTTCCAGTATTTTGTCTATTGATAATCCTGGCTGCTGAGGCAGAGTTGTTTTCCAGGCATTTTCAAATTTTTTGCGTTCTTCAATATCACTTATCCACTTTTGTCCGGGGAAGAGGTTTGGGAAAACGCCCATCTTAAGCAATCCATAACCATTGGATTTAAAAAGAAGTGGAAAAAGATGCAAAAATCCCTGCCTGGACATTGAAAGAATTTGCTCAAGCTGATTTGCATCCCACTTAAAAATTTCCTTTGAATAAAGAAAAACAGTCGGCAGTTCGTCTGAAATATCAGGTAATGTGTCATCCACAAAGACAACTGTCGCTTTGTTCTTTCTTTGAGCGCGTCTGACAAGCGCATCGATTATTGGATATCGAACAGATGGATTGTCAGAGGTTATAAGAATCTGTTTTGCGGTTTCAATAGTTCTATATTCAGCCGTAGTCGAAAACAGCGAAATAAATTCAGGGAGAATATCTATTTCAGATAGGCTATCGAAAAAGTCGATATTTGGAGTTTTAATTACAGCTCTTAAAAATTTCTGAAATAGATATGCTTCTTCATTTGTGCATGCTGATGTGGCAATCCCTGCAAAAGATTCAGGGAGATATGCCTTTTGAAGAGTTTTTAGCCGCTGGGCAACATAGGAAATCGCCTCATCCCATTCTACAGGGACAAATTGCCCCTTTTGCTTGATCAACGGCTTATCCAGCCTTTTTCTTCCATCTGCATCTTTATATCTGAACTTTCCATCGATACATAAATGGCCGTAATTAGGTTTCTTATGCAGATTCGATGTTATCTTGATAAGGTCTTTTCCTATGTAGTTTAATGTTATTGCGCAGCCGCAACCGCACAATGAGCATGTGGTTGGCATGGTCTCAAGATGGAAGGGGCCTGGTCGTTTTTTCGTTTTTTCAACAAGGGCGCCTGTGGGACAGTTGCTAACGCACAGACCGCATGAAAGACAGTTATTATTTATTACAGGACCATAGAAAGAAGGTTTTCCTTTTTGATCAAATTCCAGAGCTTCTAATTTGATCGCATCGGAACACTGGTATTCCGAGCAATTGCGCACACATCGTCTGCAGTTGATGCACTTGTTTGGATCAATTATGATGTAAGGGTGGGATTCGTCTATTTCAAACTTTTTCTCCTGCCAGATTTCAATGTTTGATGTATCTACTCCGTATTCTGTTGCATATTCTCTTAATTTGCATTCAAATGCATCAATACACCCACAGGAAAGACACCTTTTTGCTTCTTGAACAGCAGTTTCTTCGGAAAAGCCCAGATCTACTTCTTCAAAATTATTGCGCCGGGCGCCTGCAGGAAGCTCGGGCATTTTTGCCCTTGCTTTCTTTGCAAAACCGACGAAGTTTTGTGAATCGACTTTATCAAGGAGCCCTTTGCTTATGTTAAAAGGCATTTCAAGGGATTTTACAGGTTTTTTGCGAAGAAAAAGATCAATGGAGTTTGCAGCGCGTCTGCCTGCTCCCAAAGCAGAAATCACTGTTTTGGGACCCGTAAAAATGTCTCCTCCGGTAAAGATCCCTACAGCGTTAGTTTGTAACGTGCCTGAATGAGCTACAATTGTACACCAGCGTGTTGTCTCAATTTCTTGATCAAGCTCATCATGCTGTAACCCGGAAATATCCGGGATCTGGCCAATTGCTGCTATTACTGTGTCCACGTCAGTAACTTGCTCAGAGCCTGATACCGGCACAGGACACCTTCTTCCACTGGAATCCTTTTCCCTCAGTTCCATACCGATATATTCCATCTGCCGCAACTTGCCATTTTCTCCTATTAATCTGGATGGAGCAACAAGGATATTGATTCCAATTCCTTCTTCTTCCGCTGCATCAACTTCTGCAGCAAGGACCGGCATTTCAACGCGGGACCGTCGATAGTATATGTCGACCTTTTTGGCGCCAAGTCTAAGGGCGCTGCGAGCAGCATCTATGGCTGTATTCCCGCCGCCGATAACTATTACCTTATTTCCAATCTCTACATCTTTCCCAAGTGAGACATCTGTTAGAAAAGTTGTGCCTTCTATAACGCCACTTAATTCTTCTCCGGGGATACGCAAGTTGCGTGCACCCCAGCACCCTATACCTAGAAAAACTGCGCTATACCCATCTGCCAGAAGGCTTTCACAGGTAAAGTCTTTTCCAAGTAAAATATTTGTTTTTGCTTCAATTCCAAGCTGAAGTATAGATGCTATCTCAAGATCGAGTATATGCCTGGGAAGACGGTAACTGGGAATTCCATACCTCAATTGTCCACCTAATTCCGGCATAGCCTCCAATATAGTTACCTCATGTCCTTTTTGCCTAAGATAATATGCAGCGGAAAGTCCGGCCGGTCCTCCTCCAACTACGGCAACCCTGTAACCAGAAGGTTCGGGGAGACATATAATTAATTTTTTATAATTATTTCTCTCGTAATCGCCGAGAAAACGCTTCGCAAAATTAATACAAACAGGCTCGTCAACTCTTTGGCGACGGCATTCAGCTTCACAGGGGCGTGGGCATATCCTTCCGATTACCAGAGGCATTGGGCAGCGCTCCTTAACTATTCTTAATGCTTCCAAATATTGGCCATTGGCAAGTAGTGCGAGATATCCCTGAATATCCACGTTTGCCGGGCAGGTGAGGTGGCATGGGGCTACGCAGTCTCCATAGTGTTTGGACAGTATTAATTCTATTTTATTGCGACGTGCCTGGCGGACCCTCTCTGAATCGGTATCTACAACCATTCCTTCTTTGACCTTTGCGATACAAGATGTTACCAGACGATCCTTACCTTCAATTTCTACTATGCATAAACGGCATCGTCCTAAGGGCTTGAGGTGTTCTTGATAGCAAAGGGTTGGTATACGAATCCCTGATTCTTCCGCTGCTTGAAAGATCGTGATTTCAGGGTTTACTGTGGTTTCTCTTCCGTTGATCGTAAACTGAATTTTTCTTGACAAGCCTTACCTCCTATTTCCCGCATACCCTTCCATCCCAGACCTCTTTCCATTTGCTTCCCGTAATATAACGAAATGCCTGAAAGATTGTCGCATTAGCCAGAGCAATTAGAAAAGACACTCCATATATTCCAAATATATCCGATAGCTGTATAAGATGCAACTTGTTAAATTGGGAGTGTCCAATCAGTCCCCATGGAAACCCATGAAAAAGGCCACTGTTTCCATGCATAATTATCTAACACGGAGATGATAAAAACGGGGAAATGCCCATATATAATCCAAACAGGATCATAAAAATTCCGCAGCATACAAGAATGCCGTAATACATCTTTTTATTTAAATACCGCAGGCCGAAAAAGGACAAAATTGAAACAAACAGGTACCAGGCCAGATCTCCGGCTTCATGTCCTATAAAAAATGCCAAAAGACTTGGCCATTCCTTAAAAGAGATGCCAAACTGTATCATAAAGGCAAATCCTATGGTAGCCCACCAGACCCACCAGTAGGGATTTGACATGGAAACTACTATCCCGCCGATTATAGGATTATCAAGGCCTTTGTTCGTTTTCGGAGCGGAATGAGCCCACTTTTGCAGTTCCTGATCCGGTCTGTTAACTGAGTTTAAAAAACATGTCGGAATATTGCCTTTATGTACATTGCGGATTATAGATAAGCCGAAATAGATAAGCAAAGCTCCGCCTGCAATCCCTATGGTTCTCACAACGACAATATTTTGCAAAACAAAAGAAAAGCCTAAAAGCAAAAATATAATAATAACCATCTCAAGTATGGCATGACCGATTATGATCCATAGACCCATCAGATAGCCGCGTTTCCCGGATTGCACAGACTTGATGATTGTATATGTAAGTAGCGGGCCTGGAGCCATGGCGCCGGTCAATGCAACCAGAAAGGAAAAGGAAAAAATTATCCAGAATGATGAAATATAACTTGTAAAATTGTCTAACATATTATTTTACTAATGTTGAGAATTTCGTAAAAAGTCGAATTCATCATTAATATATACAGGAAATTATACTGTGGAAAAAGCAAAAAACATTTCAATTAAAATGCCGGAGGATTTTAAACAATGCATCGCATTTCACGGCCATCAATGCCCGGGTCTTGTTTATGGCTACCTGATTGCAAAAAAAGCCACAGCCATTCTTGGGTTAATAAGGGCAAAAGATGAAGAGGTTGTGGCTATTTGTGAAAACGATTCATGCGCTATTGATTCTCTGCAGGTGCTTCTCGGCACCACTGCGGGTAAAGGCAACCTTATAATTAATAATTATGGTAAAAATGCCTATACCATTATAAGCAGGTCAAAGAAAAAGGCATATCGATTTTCCCGCAAACAATATTACAAGTACAACGGTAAAAATAAAGAGGAGTTTGCCCTGCTTGATGCAGCCATTTCTTCGGGCTCGGCAACCATTAAGCAGAAAATGCGTCAGAAGCTGTTAAAGGCAACCGATCTTCTTTCAAGGCCGTTTGATGATATCTTCTCAACAAGCCAAGTAGAATTTTCAATGCCGACCTACGCTCCCCTAGCGCGTTCCGAAGCCTGCGGCAAATGCGGAGAAATGACCATGTCAACCAAAATGGTTTCCACAGAAAACGGGAAACTTGTCTGTATCCCGTGCTCAAAAAAAGATCAATAATCCTATCAAAATATATTATAATGCGTAAATTCGTTTATTTCTCTGCGTTTTGGCGCTGATGGCGTTTTGGCAGGATATCCCATCGGTATAAGAACAACCAGTTCATAGCCTGCCGGCACCTTTAATATCTTACCGGCTCTGTCATGGTCAAATAAGCCGACTATCACTGTCCCAAGCCCAAGATGATGGGCCATAAGACAGAGATTCTGTGTGGCAAGCCCAAGGTCAAACATATACCAGTCTCCAAATTTTGTCGAAACTTTGTCTTTATAATATCCTGACTTGCCAAGCCTGCTGCAAACGGCAAGAACCACCGGCGCAGCCACAATGGACTTTGCCGCAGGGTTTCCTTTGGAAATCGCAGCCTGGAGCCTCTCCTTAATTATCTTGTCTTTTACAACAATAACCTCCCAGCACTGGGTGTTGACCCATGATGGCGTCCATCTGACAGCATCAAGGACCCTGTATACAAGCTCTTCAGGAATATCCTTTTCCTCGTACTTGCGGATGCTTCTTCTTCCCTTTATGACTTCCATCAGATCTGTCATGATAACTCCTCCACAGTTAAACTTCGCTTGCCTGCTTTATGTTTATTATTCCAGATGTTGTATTACTTTGGCTCCACCGGGTTTATAGTAATAATATTCCATCACTTTGAGGCTTTCATTCACCCTTGCGGTCAATGAAAAGGGTGGCTCATTATTTTTTAATAATTTCCGGACAAAACCTATAGTGCTGTAAAACCTTAAATCCCCAAATGTAATTAATCGGCTTTGATCCGACTTTTCGGTTTTTATTACAGGATAGCTTGCAAACCAGGTATATGTATTAAAAATAGACGCGCATTCCCCAAACTTTTTAAACATGTACGGTTCGGCTTTATCAAATTTAATAAAACTTTTTGTGCCGCAGGTATTGAAAATGTTAAAGCCAGCTATCTTATATGTCTCCCTGTCTTCAACAATAACCTTCCAGAACAAAGGTGTAAAGAGCTCCGGTGAAATATGCACCTTCTCAAATGAAATCCTGTTTTTCTGAAGCTCGCTTTCAACACGGTATAAAGCCGCATATTTTATGCCGAGGCATATAACAGGATATAGAAATAACCAAGCAAGCCCAAGCATTACAACCTCTTGTCTATGTTTTTTGCTCAAAAAAGAAAAAAAGCAAATACTTGCTATTGAAAATGTGTAAAACAGATCCACGATATAAACTGCGTCCAGGGAGTATCTGGTATTATTAAAAGGATAAAATATCTGGGTGCCGTATGATGTTACAAGATCGAGATATATATGAACCAGGATCATGAAGAGGGATATAATTAATCCTTTGATTGTTGGAAAAGATTTTATAAAGAGCCTGAAGACGGCGACCAGCAGCATAGAAAGAATAATGCTGCCTGCAAAGGAATGGGTTATCCCCCTATGATGGATCAGATACAATTCCGGTCCGAGAAATGTGACCAGATTGTCTATATCAGGCAGCCATGCCGCAATAATGCAAAATAATATTATTATAAAACGCCGGCTAAAGGGCTTGCGTACAACCTGGGAACTTAAAACACCTGCGGTTATGTGTGTTATGGGGTCCATTCAAATTTTTATCATAATCCTTTGTGACTGCTCAGGTAGATAGGCTGGTAACCGTTCACGGTTGTCGGTTCACAGTTCACAGTTTTTTCAATGGGCAATAAAAAAGGGCAACACCAAATGGTGATGCCCTTTTTTTGAAATGTATCTTTTATCATGAGCAGCAGGAACCGGTAGTGCTGCAACTTGAGCAGCCTGCTCCTAAATCGATTCCTGATGTAAGTTTAAAGCCAAAATGATTAAAATCTACTTTAATCGGTTTTGATTTTTCCATAAATTCTTTATCAACAATATATTTAAATCCGTCAACCTCATATAGATTATCGGTATCTTTTAACTCATCCAGAGCCATTGCAAGTGAAGGCCCGCCTCATCCTCCATTGTTTAAAAAAATCCGAACCGGCGATATCTCTCTGTCTTTAAAATATTCAGCAATCTGCGTTGTTGCCGCGTCTGTAACCTCAACCATAACTTCCTCCTTAATACATGATATCAAAATTTATTAATGAACCAAAATTTAATTTAGTCATCTCAATTATGTTTGTCAATGGGGAACTTGGAAAAACAAAAAAAGTGGTTCTACAATGAACCTGAAAATATCGTAACATTTTAGCTTTTTGAAAATATGACCGCTCCAGGTATAATTAAATGTAAACCAGGAAAAACTCACGTATAAGAAATCGTAAAGAAAGAACAGGCCATAATAAAAATAATAATTGTGACAATCCGACGATTTTTTATAAATAACAATATCGT
This sequence comes from Candidatus Desulfaltia bathyphila, assembly GCA_014381545.1. Classification (GTDB taxonomy): domain Bacteria; phylum Desulfobacterota; class Desulfobacteria; order Desulfobacterales; family ETH-SRB1; genus Desulfaltia; species Desulfaltia bathyphila. Next base: position 45,365 of record JACNLL010000009.1, on the reverse strand, counting down.
GCAAAGTTCTTTCTTAACGACTTCTAATACATTCAGACAGTTTCCTGGTTTAAATTTAATCATACCTGAAACTCGATTTCAGATGGTTTGTTGCATAAGGCTAAAGTATTACAAAATATCTTGTAATAAAATATAAAATGTGCTATGCGCCTTAACGTATTTAATCAAGTTTCACATTTTTTCGCACTCAGGTATTGACGCCTTAACCTAAAACCTGATGAATTTAAGTCGTTACGGGTTTATCAGGTTTTAGATGACGTTTTAAAAGGAGGAAGAACAAAATGGCGCAGGATAACAATCGCTCAATAATATCTATGGTGGCAATAGTTGTAATAATAGGATTTATATTGCAAGTGGCTTTTGTTTATGCCGACAAAATAGATTCACCGCACAAAGCTGTTGTTGAATTTTCCAAGGCATATTTCTGGCTGGACAAAGCAACAATGAACGATCGTCTCTGCAACGCACAAAAAACAATAGATGAAGTTAATATTATAGACGCATATATTCAGCAGGCTACCAGCAAGGCCGGGCAAATGGGTTTTGAGCTAAAGTACATGAAAAACACCATTTACCATGTTAAAACCCATACATTAAGCAGGGATGACTCCAATGCCATAGTCAGATTGACCTGTTACAAAAAGAAAGCAATCAACCCATTATATATGACAGTCGCTAAACTATTTCGTCTTAACAAAACCTATCATATTGATGAAAAAATCAACGTTATCAAAGAAGATGAAACATGGAAGGTGTGTGGCAAGCTTTTTGATTTGCCGGCCAACCCCGATCTTTCATAATTTTACAGCAAGCGACGACTTAACACCTTGAGGCCTTTGAAAATGCACATTTTCAAAGCTTGCTATATAGGCCTGATAGATTTCCTTAAGCTATTTTTTCAAACACCATTGCGCCCCAACCTTTTTCTACCTCACCACTTTCCAGCTTAAAAAATTTCTGCGTATAGAGCTTTTGAATGTCCGGCATTTCAGTTGTCTTAAGGCCTGAAATTACAACTACTGCTCGATCTTCTGTAATATGGTTTATGCGGGAATATAATCTTGCCAGGGTGGGATAGCGCAGGTTCGCGATTATCAGGGAAAACTGCTGGTTGATATTATCCGGGGACCAGTTATGTATGCTAATCCTGTTGGATAGTTTGTTGAGTGAAATACTTTTTTTAGCTTCCGATCTTGCAACAGGATCAACATCAATTCCGATTGCCCTGTTTATCCCGAACAGGACGGCCGTAATTGCAAGAACCCCTGAACCTGTTCCAATATCAAGGGCAAATGTATTTTGCCGACCCTTGAAAAATCTGTCTGAAGATAATGTGTGTTCGACACCTCTGATTGCCAGCCTTGTGGTTGGATGTTCGCCATTGCCAAATGACACCCCGCGCAGCAACTCAATTACCAGATCGCCGGGCTCACGCCTGTATGCAATGCCCGGCGGCTTAATGACAATCCGTTTTGATATTCGCACCGGCTTGTTAAAGGATTTCTCCAGGAAGGAGTGGCCATATTTATAAGTATATACAAGGGTCTGTTCTGCAACCAAAGCCTTGATTGCCTGTTTTATCTGTTTTTTGGGATAAAAATACCTGTTTGCTAATTCCTTTTCTATATCCAGTTGAGTCAGATGTTTATCTGATTCAAATACAGTTTCAGCTACTTTATGTTTAATTGAATTTAAATCGTACTGCTCATTGAAGAACCCTTCAGCAAGCTGCAGGGAATCTTCGACTGTAAGGAATTCTATCAATTTTTTGATTCGCTCGCTAACCCTGCAGCAAGCTGCGAGGAATTCGTTCGCTGTTGCAGTTCAAGCTTTCCTTCCTTTTTTAACAGCTCAACATACCAGCGCGCAAAGTCAAACATGCCTCTATACTTTTCATCATTATCAATTATTCCGAGGCAAAACTCAAAAGCACCCCTGCCGTACTCGTTGGTATATGTTTCCGGATCACATGTTTGCATAAATTCACTAACCAGCGTCTGGGTTGTACGTTTTGAGACATCTTTTCTGATATCTATCGGATCTTTCGGTTTGATAAAAGGATCCCATGCTTCATACCCTTTTTTCAGGATATGTTTTTGACGCCGCGGGGCCATGCTATCAAAAATATACTTTTTTCTCTTTTCCTCTTCTTCTGGAGAAATTTTTGTCATTTCCTCCTCCTTTTGACCTTCTGCTTTTTTTGGCTGTCCTTCTCGATGGTCTTTAATCCAAAAAACTCTTCATCATAATTGGTAAGAAGAGCCATGGATAACGGCACAAGCATGTCCGCCATTTTCACATGCCTGGATTTAATTTCTTTTACAAGTTCAGCAGCTATTTTGTAAAGATTGTTCTGGAGGATATCCAGGTTTACCGTAGGATACGGCTTTCCCTCAACAAAACCGGATTTGCCACAGGTATGGCCTTTTCCACCAATAGTGGTTGGAATCCCGTATAGCCTGCATGTTATAGGCCGGTATTCATACATATCGCAAAGGTTCTGCTCGTTTAGCAGCGGGCATCTAATCCGTTGCTCTGCAATATTCATCAATATGTCATCCTCTTTTTCCCCGGCCTTCAGATCTTTGTAGGCTTTTTTCTTTATCCTGTGTACATCTCTATCGGCCCTGTTTGACCTATCAATAAGCCTGTCTCTTTCTTTTCCTTTAAATTTGTTGTTGAAGTGATAGTTTATATATAATCCTTCAATCAAACTAAGATCGAAAAGTGCATAACAACAGTCGCAGCACTCCAGTTTACATGTTACACATTCCGGGTACTCTTTTTTTACGCGCTCAAAAACACTGTCCGCCATTGCCACAATTTCTTCATATTTCCTGAAAAAAGGTGAAAAATCTATATCCATAATTATACTCCCAATAAAACATCAAAACTCATCCTGTAAATCCTCATCAAAATTCTTATACAGAGCGTTTTATTTTTCCATTTGCCAGGTTTAAAATCTTTGCCTTTTAGTCCCGCTTGGGGCTGGATTTAGCCTGTTTTGCATTTAAATATCAAATATCGAACAAGGAACTTCGAACAGCCGAAGTTTTTTAAAGCACTAAAACAATATTTTTCACTTCAATATTCTGCGGTTCTGCGGTTTAAAATAAACGGCTTTCAGTCGCAATAAAAATCTACCTGTTTTAGCAGACGGCAGTTTAATTATGCACTTTAAATAAAATCTTGTTTATCCTGTTATCCTGTCAGAATTTCTTTCAACGGGCTGAACTGTTACGATTTTTTTAACTTTTAGCAATGTTTCACGTGAAACATTATTTGCCTATACAAAATCTGCTGAAAATCCTGTCAAGCATGTCTTCGTTGGCGATAACACCTGTAATTTCTCCCAGCGAATCGATAGCCTCCTTAATATCGATGGCAATTAATTCAAAGTGTATTTGCTTACGCATTCCCTCAACAGCCGATGATGCGGCCTGAAAACTTCTATCAAGGGCAATTTTATGCCTTAAATTTGGAACAATTGCATGTTCTGTCTCGAGGATCTGTTCGCTAACGGCTGTTTTTGCTATCAAATCTTTAAGCGCGTCAAGCCCCTGGTTATAAAGAGCCGATGTTTTAACTTTCGGAATATTAATCCAGGAATCCGGCATGTCAAGCTTGTGTTCATCATCCGACAGATCCGACTTGTTTATAACAATTATCAGCCTCCTGTCGCTGATCCTTTCATATATCTTATAATCCTCTTCTGTTGTCCGGCAGCTTGCGTCAAGCACAAACAAAACCAGATCAGACAGGTCGGTATGCTCATAAGTCTTTTTTATGCCGATAACCTCAACAGGATCATCTGTTTCATGCAGACCCGCGGTGTCTGTAATAATTACAGGAATACCCCTGATGCTTAAAGGCTCTTCTATAAAGTCTCTTGTAGTGCCTGGCATTGAAGTAACAATAGCTCGCTCCTTTTGGAGCAGACAATTCATAAGGCTTGACTTTCCAACGTTTGGGCGGCCCACAACAACCAGTTTGAGGCCGTCTCTCAAGACATGGGCGTTTTCATATTGCTCAATCAACCCTTTTAACCTTGCAAGAACCTTGTTCTGCAGTGTTTTGATTGCTGTATTACTATCAACGATCTCTGTAACATCATCCGGAAAATCTATGGCTGCATTTATTCCAGCAAAAATATCAGACAGCAAATCCCTTATTGTTTCAACGCTCATTCGCATATCACCCTTTAGCTGAGTGAAGGCGATTTCGAGCGCTTTATTTGTCCTGGCATTGATAATGTCAACTACCGCCTCAGCCTGTGTAAGATCAATGCGGCCATTTATATATGCTCTCTTCGTAAATTCGCCGGGCTCGGCAAGCCTGGCGCCGTTTTTTAACACCAGCTCCAGAATAGAGCTTAATACAACAGGCCCTGAATGAGCCTGTATCTCTACGACATCCTCGCCGGTATATGAACGGGGCGCCTTCATAATTGCCAAAAGCACCTCATCTAACCGCCGCCCGTTTCTCGGATCAACGACATATCCATGGTATAGCCGATAGGATTTAAATCTTGCAAAAGAAAGGTCGCATGTATCTGCATTGTGATCAGAGGCAAAATGAGATCTTTTAAAAATAGTTGCGGCTATCCTTAAAGCCTTTTCACCGGAAACCTTGATAATACCGATACCGCCACGACCTATTGGTGTCGCAACAGCGGCAATGGTTGTATTGTTCATTCTGTTTTTTTCAACCGTGAACGGTTACGAAATATGATTCTGAAAGCGGTTCAACCAGAGACTTTCTCCCTGATAGAGTTTTTTCTGGGAAATATCATCAGCTTCTTGATATAACCGTTGCCGATACTCTTGGTTCTAACTCCGCTATCATCCTTTAAGGCAAGATGCACAATTCTCCTGTCATAAGCATTCATTTGGCCTATCGTTACAGGCTTCCTTGTTTGCTTCGCTTTTTCAGCAAGCCGTCCAACCAGCTTTTGCAGACTTGCCTGTCTGTTTTCCAGATAACTTTCCACATCTATCTGTATGCGTATTCTTTGTTCACCATGCTTGTTGATAATTTTTTCAACCAGATACTGTATGGCCTCAAGCGTCTGCCCGTGTTTGCCGATTAGAAGCGCGGGGTTCCCCCCTTCCACCCTTAACAATGTCCTGTCCTCATCCTGTTTAATCGATATTGTCGCATCAGTAGTAATGCAATCAATTATACGCTGCAAAACACCCATTCCAAAATCAACAGGATTCTCAAGGTTTGTGTCTGCTTTAAAATCATCCAAAGCTCTCGCCGTACGCACAGGTAATTCTGTTAATGACTTATCACCATCACCGATATTATTCGGCTGCTTTTTGCCGACCGTTTCCGGCTTAACCTCACGCAGAGGCTCGGGAACATTAACCCGTATTTTTGCTTTCTTGGCTCCGACCAACCCGAAAATACCGGTAGATCCATAAGAAATAACATCATGTTTGAGTTTCTCCTTTGGTATATTAAGTGCTTCACAGGCATTCTTAACCGCCTGCTCAACATCTTTACCTTTAAATTCCAAAGAGGGCGACATATATAACCTCCTTTATTAAGCTCATTTTTTTGTAATATAGTGCTGTTGTGCAATAGACAAGACATTGTTTATCAACCAGTACAAAACAAGTCCGGAAGAAAAATTTATGAATATTACCGTAAAAATAACCGGCATAAACTTCATCATCTTTGCCTGGGTTGGATCGCCCACGGACGGCGACATTCGCTGCTGCAGAAACATGGTGGCGCCCATAATAATAGTTAACACAGGAATGCCGTAAGGCGGCTGCATCAAAGGGATAGAGAAATTAAAATGAAAAAGGCGATCCGGCGCGGACAGGTCTGTAATCCAGCCCAAAAAATGAGCGTGCCTGAGTTCTATGGCTTCATACAACATTCGATAAAGAGCAAAAAATACAGGTAGCTGCACAATCATTGGAAGACATCCTCCCACAGGATTTACCTTATACGTTTTATATAACGCCATGATCTCTTCATTCATCCTCTTTTTATCATTCTTGTATTTTTCTCTTATCCCCACCATCAGCGGTTGAATCTTCTTCATTTCGGCCATGGATTTATAGCTCTTTGTTCCAAGAGGCCATAGGATGATCTTTGTCACTATGGTTAAAATAATAATGGCCACGCCATAGTTGGGGATAACACCGTATAGAAAATTCATAAACCAGAGGCAGGGTTTGGCAATAAAATCAAACATCCCGAAATCAATTGCCTTGCTAAGGTTATAATCGCATTGTTTGAGAATCTTCGTACTCTTAGGCCCAAAAAAGAGCTTGTACTCATAACCATGCTGCATTCCGGGTTGTATAACTGTTTCCGGCTGCATGTACTGGGCTTCCAACATGCCGTCTTGCGACAAAAAAAGTCGCATACTCGCTTCAACAGGCCTGGTTGCAATAATGCTGGACATAAAGTAACGATCCTGAACTGTGACCCATTGCAGAGCTCCTGTATATATGTTTTTATCTTTTATTTTCTTGGCCTTGATCTGCTGCAAAGAATCATTAATCAGGGCGCTTGGGCCTTCAAAGCCATACATGGTCTTTGTTTTAGAGTAGGTTTTCATTAACGACAGTATTAGATTATCCTGTATTGCTTGATGAGAAGCGTTTTTAATTATTACATTCAATCCAATCAGGTATGTTTCCGGAGAAAAGATAAACTTCTTCTCCACAACTACGCCATTTTCAGATACCCAGGAAAATACGATTTCTTCAGATTGATCGTCAATGTTCACAGATTCGCTGTCGCGATTTACATTAAAAACCGCTTGTTTCAGGCCCGGAAGGCTGTTGCCGGCAAATCCGAGCAGAACTGTTCCCTTGTCATGAATTTCCGGAGATATCATTTGATATAAAGGTGAATCATCACCGCCGTTTTCCTTGTAATCTTTCAGAATAAAGTCGTTAAACACCGCCCCCTTTTCTGAAATCTTAACCGAATATAAAGGCGTATTTACAGTAATTGTTCTGGCTTCTTTTATCGGTTTCAACAGGTCGTCCTTATCGGATATCACCTCAGACATCACCTTTTTATCAACAAAACCTTTCTCAAAATCTTTATTAAACGGTTCCTCTTTTGCCATCTGTCCAGTCTGTCGGCTTTCGCTGGGGGGCTGAACAACTTCCCTGTCAATAAAAAACATTTCCCACAAAACAAAAACAAGAAAACAAAGAATAATAGCTATAGCTAAACGAGGAAAATCCATAATATACTCCTAAATTTTATACTTGGTAAAAAGATTGTCGGTTCAAGCGCATTGGAACCGGCTGAAACAGGTTGGTTGCATTAGCAGAAACTTTGAGTGGCCTATTAAGGGATACAATGATCTCTAATATTAAATGAGTCTAACAGCACAGGCCTACCGGGCCCGTTATGATATTTATACTCACAGCTAATCCGGTTAAGGGATATGGTCGACTCCGCCCGGATTAAACGGGTGGCATCGCAGAATTCTTTTTAAAGCAAGGAATGATCCCTTTAGCGGTCCATAACGTAAAACAGCCTGATAGGCATACTCGGAACAGGTTGGATAAAAACGACACGACGGGCTCAAAACAGGAGACAAAACATATTGATATGCTCTTATGGCAAACAGGGCAACTATCTGAAATGGTTTATTAATGATAAAAACTCCTTGTAATTTTGTCAAAAATGTTTTGCAGGGACAAAAAAGCCTGGGCCGATGACAGGTTAACAGCCTCCTTCTTTGCTATAATATTTATATCCCAATTACCTGTAAGTTTATGCCTGTTTAGCCGAAAATATTCACGGGTAAAGCGTTTAATCCTGTTGCGAACCACTGCGTTTCCAACCTTTCTCGAAACGGTAATACCAAGACGCATTCTTTCAGTTTTACCTGGAGCAAAAACCGCAATAAAGTATTTATTTTGCTGTTGCCTGCCTTCTGCCGCCAACCCTAAAAAATCGGGGCGTTTTAACCGCCTTGGTAAAAAAAAGCTCACCAGATGTCTACCCTGAAACCTTTGCAACCAACCGATTTGTTGTGTATTATACTTAAACGCTTAAACGGTTTCTGCCTTTAGCTCTACGCTTGTTAATAATTCTTCTACCCTGTTTTGTTGACATCCTTTTTAAAAAACCGTGCGTTCTGGCACGCTTTATCCTGCTTGGCTGATAGGTTCTTTTCATATTATATATCCCCTAAATTATATGTTTATAGGCCCGAGGCCTTTGATATTTCTATAAAATATTGATGGCTTCGCAAAAAGTGGTTCTTTTTTAAACTATTAAAACAATCACAAGTCAATTATAAAGTCAAGCGCCAAAACCACCCAAAATCCACCGCCTAAATTTACGAATTCATCAAATTCGATGGCCTCGTAAAAAGCTAAGTTATGCCGCTTCGCGACACTTTCAGTTGTGATTAAATTTAAATCAGAAAACTGTTTGAATGTATTAAAAATCGTTAACAAAGAACCTGATACAATATCGTTATATATAAAAGACCGCTGGGTTGGCACAATTGTTATTTTTATTATGGCCAGTTCTTTGTTTATGATTTGTTATACATGAGTTTTTTCTGGTTTAAATTTAATTATAACTGATGCGATAGCCAGCAAAACCGTACTTTTTGTTCAAGCATAAGTTAAGTTGTTTGAGTTCATTGCTTTATTATTGTTGCCTGTTTTATTATCTCTTCGGAAAGGTTAAAAATCCCTTTTATAATCTCAAAAGGCCTTGCCGTTCTCCCGGGCTCCGACCTGAGCCTTATAATCATTCTGCAAGGATCGGTTAAATTAATCTTTAAAACCAAGTCCTTAAAATCTATCTTTTTTAGCTTGCCTTTTCGATTAACACGGGTTTGTACAAAATCGGAACTTTTTACAAAATCATCTAATTTTTGCTTATCAAAACAACCCTCTTTTAGTTCCACCAGATATGTAGCCGATTTTTGCTGTTTAATGGCCGGCTTTGAAGGAGATATTTGACAGTCCTTCACTAAAAGACCTTCCGGAAGATGATTGTTTAAACCGGTTATCACGGCGTCTGGTCTAACGCTGCCACATACTACCAGATGTAATGTTTCATTCAGGCTTTCCATTCCTATGGGAAGAGGGTCGTCAAAAGACACCTTGGGCATGGGATGAAAACCTTCCGTAAACTTCAGCAATATGCCTGCCCGCCTCATGGCGCGTAAAAAGATATTTACAAGTTCCAGGTGCCCAAAATATTTTGCCCGGCCCTGTTTCGAATAACACAGCCTAACCCTTGTATAAAACGCGGCTTTTTTATCTGCCGCACCTCCTTTATTATATAAAAACTCATTAACAATATCCTGATCTGGTTCTTCCTTGCCGACTTCAAACACCTTTGGCTCAATGGTTTTAAAGTCGCATACCCCGCAGGTATTACAATCACCTCTGCGACAGTCCGGTGTATGTTCGCCGCGCTTTGCCTTTTCCCATTCAAGCTTTAAAAATTCTTTTGTTACCCCGGTGTCAATGTGATCCCATGGCAATCGATCTGTAACATCCCTTGCGCAGGTTGTATAACTATCTGTATCCAGCTCCTGATCGGAAAAGGCCTTTTTCCATAACCCATACTGAAACCTGTCGCCCCAGCCGTCGAACTTACACCCTTTTTTGTATGCATCCACCAGCAAACCGCCAAGCCGCCTGTCTCCGCGTGCAAAAAGACCCTCAAGCATACTAACTTCAGGATTTTGCCACTTAAAATGGATTCCGGGCATTTTCAGGTTGGCCCGCAACCATTCTATCTTTTCCCTTGATTCAGCCAGAGATATTTGAGAAGCCCACTGGAAAGGGGTATGCGGCTTTGGAATAAATGTCGCCACGCTGACGTTTATTTGGCCCCTGCGCCCTGCCCGGGATTTAATCCTGCGAAGCCTCTTAACAAGTTCCACAATCGCCGGAAGATCTTCGTCGGTTTCTGATGGAAACCCTATCATAAAATATAGTTTTATCACCATCCAGCCAAAACCAAATACATCCTGTACCGTATCAAAGATCTCCTTTTCTGTAATATTTTTGTTGATAACCTCCCTAAGTCTCTGGCTACCGGCTTCAGGAGCAATCGTAAATCCTGTTTTTCTGACCCTTTTTATGAGATTAATCAGTTCAGGAGTCAATGTGCCGGCGCGTAGCGAAGGCAAAGAAACAGCAATCTGTCGGGGTTCACATCGAAACATGAGGCGCTCAATAAGGGATATAATAGAACCATAGTCAGCGGTGCTCAACGACAGCAAAGAGAGATCTTCGTAGCCTGTAGCAGCACATGAAGCATTAAACAGGTTAAGTAATCTATTCACAGACCGTTCACGTACAGGTCGATATATCATCCCTGCCTGGCAGAATCGGCATCCCCTGGTGCATCCCCTTGCGATCTCAATACGAAGACGATCATGTACAGGCTTGCCGAACGGGACTATCGGAGCATCAGGGAAAGGAGCTGTGTCAAGATCCGCTATTATTTCTCTTGCAATAACCTTATAATCTGAAAATCTAGGTTGCGGGATCTGAAAAAAGGTTTTGCTTCCCGCGCTGCTGCCAGTCAAATTAAAAAACGCCGGTACATAAACCCCTTTAATTAACGATAATTGTTTTAAAAGAACCTCCTTGTCTTCACTGCCATCCTCTTTCCATGCAAGCCAGGCCCTGGATATATCGACTATCACGTTTTCGCCGTCTCCAACCACCAAGGCGTCAAAAAAATCGGCGACAGGCTCTGGATTGCATGTACAGGGACCACCAGCTATAATTAGCGGAAACAAACCATCCCTTTCTGAAGAAAAAAACGGGATGCCTGAGAGATCGAGCATTGTAAGAACATTAGTATAATTCAGCTCGTAAAGCAGGCTGAAACCAATAATATCAAAACTTTTAAGCGGGTTATGTGATTCCATGGACACAAGGGGCATATGTGACGATCTCAAATACGACTCCATATCAAGGTCTGGAGCATAAACCCTTTCAGCGACTATCTCTTTATGCTTATTAAGAATATCATAAAGTATCTGAAGCCCGAAATGTGATATGCCTATTTCGTATAGATCCGGAAACGCAAGGGCAACCTTTAGCTTGACCTTATCCGGATCTTTTTTTATGGAGTTTATCTCCGTGCCCAGATATCGGCTCGGCCGTTCTACCAGAGGCAGGATGTCTTGAAAGTTTTTAATGCTCATGATATTGTGTTAATAGTTGAGTAATGTTTTTTACCACGAAGTTCACGAAGAATAAAAAAACACAAAAATTATTAATAAGAAACTTGAGTTAAGTTGTTTGAAGGTCGAATTTATCAAACTATAATAATCACTTTACAAACAGATACAAACCTTTTTTGTAACCGTTCACGGTTTACAGTTAACGGTTGATCAAAACACAAAAGCAAGAGTCTCGGTTATGATACACATATATAAAAAATTTATCCGTTTAATTATAGCCTTTATTGCAATACTAACAATTTCGTTTCCATGCTCTGCAGCGGAATATCAACGGGAAAATCCTGTTGTCAGGGCTGTGCGCAAGGTCAGCCCCGCGGTTGTGAACATAAATTCGGAATATGAGGTTCGCAGACGCGCCAATCCTTTCTCCAGATTCAGGATGGATCCATTGTTTGATTCCTTTTTCAAAGACTTTTTTGACCCCGGTTTTGAGAAGCGCTACAAAAGAACCAGCTTGGGCTCAGGCGTTATTATCGACGGAAAACGAGGCCTTATTCTCACAAATGCGCACGTGCTTGCAAAAAGCGCAACCATAACGGTTATTCTAAACGATGAACGTAAATTTGATGCCCGGATTATAGGCGCAGATCCTGATTCCGATCTGGCGGTGCTGCGAATATCATCAAAAAATTCTCTTCCGGCTATAGAAATGGGCGACTCCGACGACCTTATGATAGGGGAAACAATTATAGCCATAGGAAACCCGTTCGGGTTTTCCAATACGGTAACAACAGGAGTTATAAGCGCCGTAAATCGAAGCATCAGGACAGACAGCGCTGTTTATCATGATTTTATACAGCTTGATGCCTCTATTAATCCCGGCAACAGTGGAGGAGCGCTTCTGAACATAAACGGCGAACTTGTCGGCATTAATACCGCAATTTATGCAAAAGCTCAGGGAATAGGCTTTGCCATACCCATCAACAAGGCAAAAAGGATTGTGTCAGACCTTATTCAATACGGAGAGGTTGTTCAAATATGGCTTGGCTTAACTGTGCAGAATCTTGATAAAAGGCTTGCCCAATACCTGAAAGCTCCTGAACACAAAGGTGTGGTTATCAAAGAAGTCTCAAGGGGAGGGCCCGGCCATAAATCAGGAATTCGAGACGGTGATATTATTCTGTCTGTCGGCTCCATGAGCACCCCTTCGATTGAGCATTACCATACAGCCATGAAAAATTATGCAAAAGGGGATATCGTCAAAATAAAGCTCTGGCGAAACAACAAAGAAATTACTGTTTCAACAAAAGCGGCTGTGTTCCCTGAAAAGCTAGCCCGGGAACTTGGCTTCAAGCTTCTTGGGATAAAGGTTGAAAACCTGTCTTTAACAAAACGTTTTCAATATAAAACCTACGCAAAAACAGGCGTGGTAATTTCAGAGATTAATCGTCAATCCTATCTGGCGCGCATCGGGGTAAAACCAGGTGATATAATACGGCAAATTGATGAAATGGCTATAAGCAGCGTAAAGGATTTTGAAAAAGCGATTGTAAAATACCGCCATAAAAGATCGGTGGTTATCCTGTTGCAACGCAGCGATCAGAGTTATTATATAACCGTAAAATTATAAAAAGCTTTAGACGATTCAGGCTTCATGGTTTAGTTCACGAGGACTTCTTTTTGTTGGGTTGCGCTTCGCTTAATCCGACCTGCAGGCTGTTCCGTATGAGTTCCCACGCTGGAGCGCGGGAACGAGATACGAACCGTAATTTTCTGTTGATTGTTTTCGGAGAGAACGAAACTCAAGAACAATTTTTAATCACATCTCTGCGTCCTCTGTGTGCTCCGTGGTGAAAACACCATTTATTCTTTCATGCATCTTAACTTGGCAAGATCTTCGGCATAACCATAAAGATGAAGCCCTTTGCTTTCAACTATCATTTCTCCGTCTTCAACACCAATTTCACCTGCCATATACTCTTTCAGATTCTGTATGCCCGCCAGGTTTGCGGGCAGACCACCCCAAAGATCCCATGAACGAAAATATATCATAAAATTAAGGGCACCATCCTGTATTCGTGTATCAATGGAACGTAAACAGGGAGGGTCCAGCAGCGTCAGATCTGAAGGGTGCGCAACCTGAAGCACCATCTGGTTGTTACGGTATCCGTGTTTTTTATATGTCTGAATCACCCATTCAATCTGATTAATATAAAGAATCCCTTGCTTTTCAAAAACAGCTTTTCCGTCAACCTCTCTAACATCTATGATCTCTTTATCGCGTTTTTTCCACCAGGCAAGCTTATTCCCGGCAAGGGGAGCACCCGTTAGCCTTTCGCCATAAGTGTACGATTCGCCGGTCTCTTTATCAGGGGTCATAAGGTATTCAAGGTATGATCTTGTATATCCTTCTCCTCCGTAAATATATGCTTCTTCAACAGGATTTGGTATCCCGCACGCTGGAGGAATATCCGGCAACAGAGGTTGTGTGCCGGGATGTTTCACATGACCAATAAAAAAATCGTACTCCAAACGCGTTTGTCCCGCATATGAACCACGATCAATTTTAAACCTTCTTCCATGATCAAATATATCGTGTATTGCCTGAAACCACAGATCAGGCAAATCTCTTGCTTCTACTTGATGAATATACATTTTTAGGATTTGTTCACAGGGGTCAGGGCTAACTGAAACCTGATTCCTGTGAGCTGTTATTTTTTATATGTCGAGTACGTTGACATTAAGAGCATTGTTTTGAATAAACTCTCTTCGCGGCTCAACCTCTTCTCCCATCAGGATTGTAAAAATTTCATCCGTCTCGACCATATCTTCAATCTTTATCTGTAGCAATGTTCTCTTATTGGGATCCATGGTTGTTTCCCACAACTGATCCGGGTTCATTTCCCCAAGCCCTTTATATCTTTGAATACCTATTCCCCGCTTTCCTTCCTCAACCAGAAGAGAAAGAAGCTCTTTTTTATCATTTATTACAACCGGATCTGATTCTTTTTCACTATTAACAACCCTAAAAGGTGGTTTATCATATTCTATTATCTTTTTACCAACGACCAGGCTTTTCTGAAAAGCCGTTGAATATACGAGCCCCCTCCCGATTCTTACCTGTTTGTCAACATCTTTTATAGAGTTTGCCGTTATACCACCAAGGTATGCTCCCGTAGAGGTAACAATCATTTCATATATATTGCGCTCTGTATTCCACGACAACTCGCTTACTTCATACCCCTTTCTTAAAAAGGTCTCGTTTAGGCGCGACATTTTAGATTTATCCTGAAGAAAGGCTATATCTTCAACCCCTTCTTGAATCATAATCTCAACAATATCAGACCCTATATCACGTATTTCAAGTTTTAATAAATTTGCAAAATATTCCGAAAGATTTCCAGCAAAAAGATACAGGTTGTGATCTGATAATACCTTTCCGTCTTTTCCAAACCTAATCTTTTTATTATTACAGACCCTTTTAAGAATATGGTCATTAAACTCCGTCTCGTTCTTTAGATATATTGCGTTTTTTCCTTTTCCAACTTTATATAAAGGCGGCTGGGCAACATATAAGAATCCTTTGTCGACAATGCCGGGCATCTGCCTGTAAAAAAAAGTTAAAAGAAGTGTTCTTATATGAGAACCGTCAACGTCGGCATCCGTCATAATTATAATCTTATGATATCTTATTTTATCGATATCATATTCCTCTTTTCCCGCTCCGGTTCCAAGGACTGTAAATATATTTTTTATTTCCTCGCTACGCAAAATTTTATCAAAGCGCGCTTTTTCAACATTTAATATTTTCCCTTTTAGAGGTAAAATAGCCTGAAACCTTCTGTCTCTACCCTGTTTTGCGCTACCCCCTGCTGAATCCCCCTCTACTATAAACAATTCCCTCTCAGAAGGTTCTGTATATTGACATTCTGCCAGTTTACCAGGAAGTGTTGAGTCAATTAATGCACCTTGTTTTCTTGCCAGATCTCTTGCACGTTTTGCGGCATCTCTTGCTCTCGCTGCTTCAACAGCCTTTTCCAATATCTTTTTAGCAACAGCCGGATTTTCTTCTAAAAATATACCCAATCTCTCATTAAGCAACGATTCAATAAGACCTTTTACCTCACTATTGCCCAGCTTTGTTTTCGTTTGCCCTTCAAACTGTGGGGACTTAAGCCTTACACTTATTATCGCCGTTAAACCTTCTCTTACATCATCACCGCTAATTTTTGCCTGTAGGTTTTTGGGAAGATTTCCGTTTAATGCATATTGATTTACTGTGCGTGTTAACCCCGCCTTAAAACCTATAAGATGAAAACCTCCTTCAGATGTATTAATATTGTTTGCAAATGAGAATATTTTTTCTTTAAAGGAATCATTGTATTGCAATACAACTTCTATTTGAACATCATTTTTTACACCTTCAACATAAATGGGTTTATGAAGCGGTGTGTGTCTTCTGTTCAGATATTCTATAAAAGAAACAAGTCCACCCTTATAATAAAATTCATCCTTTTTATCTGAACGTTCGTCTTCAATTATTATCTTTAACCCCTTGTTTAAATAGGCCAGCTCTCTTAATCTCCTGCTAAGTATTTCATAACTGAAATTGTTTGCTGTAAAAATCTCCGAATCAGGAGAAAAACGTATTTTAGTGCCTGTTTTATCTGTTTTTCCTGTTACCTCTAACTCGCTGTTTTTCATCCCCTTTTTATAGGTTTGATGGTATATTTTTTTATCTGAATAAATTTCTATTTCAAAATCCGCTGAAAGGGCATTTACAACAGATACTCCAACACCGTGCAGTCCGCCGGATACCTTATAAGACTCGTTATCGAATTTTCCTCCTGCATGAAGCTTTGTTAATACAACCTCAACAGCCGGCACCCCTTCTGTTTTGTGAATACCAACGGGAATACCCCTGCCATTATCTTCAACAGAGACACTGTTGTCGGTGTGAAGAATGACCTTAACCAAATCACAATACCCGGCCATAGCTTCATCAATACTGTTGTCCACCACTTCATATACAAGATGGTGAAGTCCGTCTGTATCCACATTTCCTATATACATTGAAGGCCTCAATCTAACAGGTTCAAGGCCTTCAAGTATATCTATACTGCTTGCATCGTAAATTTTTTCCATTAAATTCTCATCGGCATAATAACACTTAAAAATTGTTTATCCTCTTTTCCCTCGATAAAACATGGCTTTTGTTCATCAATGATATTTAAAATAACATTATCTTCATCAATTGTATTTAATGTGTCTATAAAGAATTTTGGATTAAAGGCCGTCTCAATTTTATCTCCTTTATAATCTATATCCATATCCTCTTTTGATTCACCTAAATCAGGATTGGTGGCTGTAATTGTTAGTTTGTCTTTCTGAAAATTAAACGCCACCCCTTTGTAGTTATCAGAATATAATATCGACATTCTTTTTAACATATTTAGAAACATTTTTCTATCAACAACGATTATGTTTGCATCTCCTTTATCAATGATTTCAATATATTTTGGAAATTCACCTTCAAGAAGTCTTATTATAATAGTTTCCGTATCTTTTTTAACAATAAAATGGTTATCTTTATTTCCTATCTGCACTAATCCTTCCGGATCAAGAAACCTGTTCACTTCGGTTAAACCCTTTTTAGGAATAATAATACCTGGTTCTGATGGTATATCAAATCCGCCTGCGGCGGACTCAGAAATATAATCAACCAGTGAAAGCCTGCTGCCATCCGTCGAAACCATCCTGATTATATTTTGATCGTTGTTTTCTACTTTTTCAAAATATATTCCATTAATATGAACTCTTCTGTCATCTGTAGCAACACCTATACTAACTGTTTTGTCTATCATTTTTTTAAGAGCCATTGATTTTATTTTAAAAAAAGAAATGTCTTCTATTAACGGAATTTCAGGAAAATCGTCTGGATTCATTCCAACTATATGATAATTAACCTTATTGTTACTGATTTCCACCCAATGATTTTCTATTTCATTTATATTTATTTCATTGGATGGAAATTCTTTTACTATCTCATATATTTTTCTTGCATTAATAGCTATTATTCCCTGTGATTTCACTTTTGCAGGGTATGATCCTATAAAGCCTGTTTCAAGATCAGTAGCTGCAATTTTTATTCCTGAATCTGTTGTTTGTATTAAAACTGTTTCGGTAATAGCCAGACTGCTTTTACGTCCGGTTAAACCTTGAATATTTGACAGTACATCTAATATATCAGTCTTATTAATTGTAAGTTTCATAACCTTATCCTTATATTAAGTTATAAAATATTATTATTAATAGATGTTTATAACTATAAAAAACCTTTAACACATCTATTTTATTAAATAAAAAAATAAATTACTATAACAAAAAGATATCAATTATTATGTTTAAAAAAATGAAGTTATAAACATATAAAAAATTATTGTTAATAACTAATGAATTATTGATAAAATATCAATACAAAAAAGACAGAGAAATTATAAAAAAGGGATAAATAAAGGAAGGTGGTAGCGGGGATAGGATTTGAACCTATGACCTTCGGGTTATGAGCCCGACGAGCTACCAGACTGCTCCACCCCGCATCACGTAAACAATATAAATAAACAAAATAAAAAACCAAGTCAAGATTTTTTATATTGTAGTAAAGATTTAATTAAACCTGTTAGATATTCAAACTCGGCTTCCGAATGTTTATTATCCTTATATTTAATAAGAAGATGTTTTGTACGACTTGTATGACCTAATATTATTTCAAGTTTTGACTTTGGAATATTTAAGATATTTGCCAGATATTTTATACACATTTTATTTGCAGCTCCATTTACGGGAGGAGCTGTAAGTTTAATTTTAATCGCATCGCCATAAAGACCTACTATCATATTTTTTGAAGATTTTGGTTGAACAAACACTTTAAATATTATGCCTTTAGTGTTTTTCTTGACAAACAACATTTAAAAACAGGCCTTTTTTAAATATTCCCTTTAATATCATTTATGATACTGCTTGACGAGATATTGTTTGTAATAGGAATAAGCATAATCCTTCCACCACATCTTTCAACAAGCTCTCTTCCTATAACATCTTCAAATATGTAGTTACTACCCTTTGTGAGTACAGCCGGACGAATAATTTCAATTATTTTATTAAGTTGTTTTGAAGAAAACACCACAACATAATCAACAGAATCTAAAGCGCATAAGATGCTTATACGTTCCTTTTCGCTGATTATAGGTCTTCCGGGCCCCTTAAGGCTGCTTACAGACTCATCGTCATCAATAGCGACAACAAGCACATCTCCAAGCTTCTTTGAGGCGGAAAGAAGCATAACATGACCCGAATGCAAAAGATCAAAACAACCGTTTGTCAGAATAATTTTTTTATTGTCGGCCTTAAGTTTCTGCACGACAGCCGGAAGTTCTGAAAAAGATATATGTTTGGTTGAGGCATAATCACAACCAGGCGTCAATGCCGATAAAAGTTCATTTTTTGATACAGTTGACGTTCCAACCTTGCTCACCACAATGCCTGCTGCTGTATTAGCAATGGATGCAGCTTTTGCAAACGAGGCGCCTGAAGCAACTGCAAGCCCTAAGACGGCGATTACCGTATCTCCCGCTCCCGACACGTCGAAGACCTGCCTTGTCTGAGCGGTGATATAATAAGGTTTTTTATTGCGTTCAAATAAAACCATCCCGTCCTTGCCGCATGTAATAAGAAGTTTTTCTGTTTTTACAGTTTCAAGAATCCAGTTTCCGGCTTTAATTAATGTTGATTCGTCGACAATCTCTATTCCAGAGGCAAGAGATGTCTCTTTTTTATTTGGGGTAAGCAAAGAAACATCTGAATATTTTAAAAAATCACGCCCTTTTGGATCGGCGATAGAAATTTTTTTATGTTTTTTTACAATAGCTGTCAGTGAGTTAAGCAAAGCGGCTGTAATTAACCCCTTGCCGTAATCAGAAATTAATACCAGATCCACAGCGGGTATTACCCGCTTAATATAATTTAATATAACATCAAGGGTTTGTTGGGATATATCTTTTTTTGTTTCCCTGTCTATTCTAAGGACCTGTTGGTTACCGGAAATAATTCTGGTTTTTCTGGTTGTGGGCCTTTCCGGTTCCTCGACAACCCCCTCGGTATTAATACCGAGTTCATTTAATTTTCCGAGTAAAAGATGTCCATATCTATCCGAACCTATTACTCCGGCTAATGAAACCTTTGCTCCAAGCGCTATAAGGTTGTTTGCGACGTTTCCGGATCCACCCAGAGTATAATTTTCTTCTTTAACCGAAACAACCTGGACCGGCGCCTCCGGAGATATCCGGTCAACATCACCCCACAAGTATTCATCAAGCATTAAATCTCCGACAACGAGGAGATTACATTTTTCAAATTTTGAAATATCAAAATCCATATTTAATTTTTTAGCCACAGACACACACAGACTTTTATTGGCAACTTCAAGTTCTGGTATGGAGCATTTCAATCCGCTACATAATTTTTCAAAAGATCTGTCAGAAAATCGGGTGGGCGCACCACACGGCCATCGCTATTAACGAAGGCGTGTTTTGTATGTCCTGTTGCAAGAATCTTTTTACCGTTTTCATTAAATATACGATAATCAAACTTCATCCCGCCCTTAATGTTTGTATCAACAGAGGTTTCAATGATTATAACATCATCATATTGAGCTGGAGATAAAAACTTGCAATAAACTTCAGATACAGGTAGAAAGACACCCTTTGTTTCAATGGCTTTATAGGTTAAACTCAACGACCGAAACAATTCAGACCTGCCTATTTCAAACCAGCGCAAGTAGTTTGCATGATAAGCTATACCCATTTTATCCGTGTCGCCGTAAATAACCCTGTATGTTGTTTTATGTGTAATCATAAAGAGCTGGTTGTTTGCACCACAGAGCGTTTTCCGACTTATGTCGTTTTCAGTATTTTGTAAGCGTTCACGGAATGTTGAAATTAGAAATTGGAAATTTGGCCTTCATACTTTTGTACTGTTCTTCCAAATTTCTAATTTCCAATTTCAAGTTTCAAGCCGTGAACGGCTACAGTATTTTTTGGATAGTTTTTCTAAGTTCATCATAACTATATGAGACCAAAAGCTCCGGGAATTCGTTTTTTACATTGTCGGGAGGCCGGAACAGGATGCCTGTGTCGGCCTCTTTGAGCATGGTTATATCATTATAGGAGTCGCCAAACGCTATTATTTCATAATTGAGGTTTTTTAAGGAAAGCACAGCCTTGCGCTTGCCGTCATTTTGTCGGAGATTATATCCAATAATATATCCGTCAGGGCCTATTGATAGAGAGTTGCAAAAAAGGGTTGGCTGGCCCAGCTTTTTCATTAAAGGTCCTGCAAACTCAACAAATGTGTCTGAAATAATTATTACCTGGGCCTGCGATTTGAGCCATTCCAGAAAATTCACCGCCCCGTCAAGAGGATTTATGGAATCGATAACATTTGTAATATCTTTAAGTTTGAGCCGGTTCTCGTGAAGGATATCAAGCCGTTTTTTCATCAAAACATCATAATCGGATATATCACGAGTAGTCAGCCTTAGCTCTTTAATACCGGTCTTTTCGGCTACCTGTATCCATATTTCAGGAACAAAAACACCCTCTAAATCTGAACAGACGATATACATCTCACCTCTTATATTATAATACTCAAGTTTCGCACCCTTGATTTCTATCAAAGTCAAGGCGGTAAAGGAGCCAAATTCAATTTTTCAAGCGAAATGATTTATTTGTCTTTTTTAACCAGCACTCCACGACTTGTGCCAAGGACAGGCACAAAGGATATATAACTTACTGAACTCATACGTGGTTTCAAGCATTGTCTTAATGTTTGTTATTGGTGCCGTTGTCGAAGCTTAAGGTATAATATTTCGCTTTAAAAATTTATTTTGGCCCTTACCGTTTAAAGGCTTTAATAAGTAAAAAGGGTGCGAAACTTGAGTATTATATTTAGCCTCATGTATCAAACATGGTTATCGGTTTCTTCGACCCTTATGAGAACCGGCTTGTCGCTGACAATATCAAGGGCTTCAATCTCGGATAGAGCCATTTTAACATCATGTTCCTTTGCAAGGTGCGTGAGGATGACAATAGGAACCGAGCCGATCGATTTGCGTCCTTTTTGGTGCACGGATTTGATGCTGATGCCACGATCACCCAGTACGCCCGATATTTTAGATAAAACTCCCGGACGATCTACAGCCGAGAACCTGAAGTAGTAATTAGTGAAGATGTCGTCAACCGGCATGATCGGAATTTTTCTTATATTTTCCATCTGGTAGGACAACAATGGAATTCTTCCCTTTGTGCCGGACAAAAGGTTACGGGCCAGATCTGCTATATCTCCCACAACCACGCTGGCTGTTGGCATCATGCCCGCGCCGAGGCCGTAAAGCATCATGTCGCCGATAGCATCGCCCGAAATTGTAATTGCATTCAAAGGACCGTTTACGTTTGATAGCTGGTTGTCAAAAGGTATCATTGCAGGATGCACCCTTGCTTCAACCTCTTTTCCCCTGTTTTTGCTTATAGCCAAAAGCTTTATCCTGTATCCGAATTGATTGGCAAAATCGATATCCATGGGGGTGATTTTTGATATTCCTTCAATATAAATATCATTAAAATTAATCTCCATACCATATCCAATAGACATTAATATGGCCAGCTTGTGTGCCGTATCTGTTCCCTCCACATCCAGCGACGGGTCTGCCTCTGCAAAGCCTTTGGCCTGCGCCTCAGACAGGGCTGCTTCAAATGTAAGGCCATCATATGTGTTTTTTGACAGAATATAGTTACATGTACCGTTTAATATGCCGGTCATCGATTTTATGCGATCACCAACCAGAGACTCCCTGATCGATTTTATAACCGGCATACATCCGCCCACACTCGCTTCAAAAGCAAGGTCAATCCCCTTTGCGTAAGCGGCTTTAAAAAGGATGTTGCCCTGGGCGGCAAGAAGGGCCTTGTTTGCGGTTACGATCTGTTTGCCATTATCAATTGCCCTTAAGATAAGCTCCTTTGCAATTTCCACCCCGCCGATCATCTCGACAATTATATCTATTTCCGGATCGTCAACCACCTTGCGAGCATCGGTTACCAGGACTCCTTCATCAAACTTGATTTCCCTGCCCCTTTTTATATCGATATCCGCGACATGTTTTAATGACAGCGATGCCCCCACCCGGGAGGCAACAAGGTCTTTATTTTCAATTAGAATCTTTGCAACACCGGTGCCTACGGTACCGCATCCAAGCAAACCAATATTAATTTGTTTCATATTATTTATGCCTATAATATTTTTTTGATTCCTCTTACAGCCTGGTTTATGCGCATCTTGTTTTCAATAAGCGCAAAACGAACGTATTCATCTCCGTATTCGCCGAAACCCAGTCCTGGAGAGACTGCTACCTGAGCCTCTTTAATCAAAAACTTAGAGAATTCCACCGAGCCCAGTTTTAAATATTGTTCAGGAATTTTTCCCCATACAAACATGGTTCCTTTCGGGCTTTTTATATCCCACCCAACGCGATGAAGGCCTGACATCAGGGCGTCTCTTCGCTCTTGATAGGTGTTGCATATCTCTTTAACACAATCCTGAGGGCCGTTTAATGCTATGATGGATGCTATCTGAATCGGCTGAAAAATCCCGTAGTCAAGATAGCTTTTTATTCTGCGCAGGGCGCCGACTATTTCTCTGTTTCCAACACAAAAGCCTACTCTCCAGCCCGGCATGCTGTAACTTTTGGAAAGGGAAAAGAATTCCACCCCCACATCCCTGGCTCCTTTTACCTGCAAAAAGCTGGGGGCTTTATAGCCGTCAAAAACAAGGTCGGCATAAGCAAAATCGTGGATTACCATAATGTTGTATTCCTTTGCATAAGCCACGATTTTTTCAAAAAATTCCAGGTTAACAACCCCGGTCGTTGGATTGTGAGGGTAGCTTATAATCAACAATTTTGGCTTGGGCCATGTCTGTCTTGTGGCTTCCATCAGATTTTCAAAGAAATCCGAATCCGGTCCGACAGGTATTCCGCGCACATCTCCTCCGGCAATAATTGCGGAGTACGGATGAATCGGATAGGTCGGATTCTGAGCAAACACAACATCTCCCGGCCTGATTGTAACAAGGACAAGATGCGATATGCCGTCCTTGGCGCCGATAGTGACTATTGCTTCCTCCTCATGGTCTATATCCACGTCAAATCTTTGTTTGTACCAGTTTGCAATAGCCATTCTAAGCTTTGTAATACCCTTGGATGCAGAATATCTGTGGTTGTGGGGTTTTTGAGCCGCCTCCAACAACTTGTCCACTATATGCTTTGGTGTGGGAAGATCAGGATTGCCCATGCCAAGGTCTACGATATCCTTGCCGGCATGTCTTGCATCCATCTTTATTTTGTTGACAGTTGTAAATACATAAGGTGGTAGACGATCTATCCTTGCAAACTTTTCCATAAAAACAACCTCATAAAAATTGACGGTTTCGTAAAAAGTTTAATTTTGCTCAAAGCCACTCGCAAAACGACTTTTTATAAGTTCATCAAAATTAAAAATAGATAGTTAAATTTTTGCTAAATTACAACATAAAGAGCTTTATGTCAAAAAAATTGTTTTGACTTTCAGCCTAAATCGGTTTAATTTTTAAATGGTTGTCTATTAACGGAGAATGATTTTTACGGGAGATAAACATGAACAAGCCCTTAACTTACGCCGATGCAGGTGTAAATATTGACAAGGCCGACAACCTTGTTAAGACCATAAAGAAGATTGTAAAACAGACACCTAGAACCGGTGTTATAAGTGACATCGGAGGGTTCGGAGGTCTTTATTCTCTTAACCCTGCGAATGTGGACAACCCCGTTCTTGTAAGCTCAACAGATGGAGTCGGCACAAAGCTTAAGATAGCATTTATGATGGATAAACATGACACGGTCGGAATCGACCTTGTAGCCATGTGTGTAAACGATGTTATTGCGCAAGGCGCCAAGCCACTGTTTTTTCTCGATTATCTGTCAATGGGGAGGTTGAGCACAAAAATTGCCACAAAAATTATCGAGGGAATCGCAGAGGGCTGTAGACAGGCAAGGTGCGCCTTAATAGGTGGCGAAACAGCGGAAATGCCGGGGTTTTATAAAGAAAACGAATATGACCTTGCAGGTTTTTCTGTCGGCATAGTTGATAACAGTAAGATAGTTGACGGGTCTGAAGTTCATGTCGGCAATAAGGTTATCGGAATAGCATCCAGCGGTCTTCACAGCAACGGATATTCTTTGGCGCGAAAGATCTGTTTTGACATTTTGAAACTAAAAATCGACGATTATATTCCCGATCTTGGCCGGACACTGGGTGAAGAGCTTCTTACGCCAACAAAAATATATTCGGCAGCTATTTATCGTATAAGCAAGGGGCTGCCAATACGCGGGCTTGCCCATATTACAGGCGGAGGTATTGAAGACAACATTTTGCGCATAATACCAAAAGGATGCAATATTGTGATGCACAAGGAAAGCTGGGACGTGCCCTCTGTTTTTCCTTTTTTGAAAAAGGCCGGCAATATATCAGGCAAGGAAATGATGCGCACTTTTAATAATGGAATCGGAATGATAGCGATTGTGCCGGAAAATTCGGCACAGGAGATGCTGGAGCGGCTTAGCGCTATGAAAGAGAAAGGGTTTATAATAGGGGAGATTGTTGAAAGAAAAGAATCTGCCCGGCGCGTCGAATGGATTTAGCCAAGATAATAAAATAGGCGTAAACGTAAGGATAATAGTTTGATATTACATAAAATCAGCAAATATTTATTGGGCATTATGGACTGGATAGCAAAAAGTTACAAAGATAAACCTTTTTGCTCTACCTGAAAAGTGAAAACAAACGGCGCCAGGAGGCGCAAAGGTCTCAAATAATATGGCCATATTTCCGCTTTTCGCTATCTAAGATTTATAGCGAAAAGCGTCTCAATCCTTCCGCAGCCACAAAAAAAATAGAAAAAAATCGGACTCAATGCTCTACAACAGAACGCAATGCAAAGATTATAGCTGTGTTTATAGCCATGCTTATAAATTGACTGGAACATATAGACTGTTTTCAAGCTCTTTTCGTTATATTATTCCCCATCTGTCTCTTATCTTTTTCATTATAATTGCAACCGCAATGGTTTCTTTTGCACAGAGCCGTGAGCGATTGTTTGATGATGATCCTGCCGAGCCATGGCATATTACGGCCGATGAAATAAGCTTTGATAAAAAAACCGATCAACATATCGCAAAAGGAAATGTTGCCATAACCAAGCAGGACAAAAGGCTTACAGCCGATTTTGTTCGTTTTGATCATAAAACCATGGAGGTGCTGGCAGTCGGCCATGTGATAATGACAGCAGGTGAGGATATACTTGTCGGCGATAAGATGGAGATGGATCTGGAGGCTGAAATCGGAACATTGTATAATGGAACAGTCTTTATTAAAGAAAACCATTTTTATATAAAAGGGGATAAGATACAAAAGACAGGGAAAGACTCTTATGCCGTCGGCAAAGGCAGTTTTACAACATGTGACGGTGATCATCCGGCATGGAAAATAACAGGGAGAAACCTAAAGGTTACCATAGAAGGATATGGCTTTGTTAATCACGCAGCTCTTTGGGCAAAAAGGGTTCCTGTGTTGTACACACCCTTTTTGGTGTTTCCTGTAAAGATAAAGAGACAGTCCGGCTTGTTGCCGCCACAAATAGTATATTCAAAGCGGAAATGGGAGGAATACATACAGCCTTTTTACTGGGCTATTAACGAAAGCTCGGATGCAACCTTATATTATCACCATATTGGACGCAGGGGAGACAAAATAGGTTTTGAATACCGCTATGTTTTAGATGAAAAGTCAAAAGGAACCATGATGTATGACTTTTTGCAGGACAGGAAGGTAGATAACGGCACGCTGGAATCAAGCGAAGAATGGGGATATATGGATGATAGTGTGTTGCGTCCCAATTCCGACCGATACTGGTTCAGGATGAAACATGACCAGTATCTGCCTGCTGGTTTTACCGCAAAACTGGACATAGATATTGTCAGCGATCAGGATTACCTGCATGAATTTAAGGATGGATATACGGGGTTTGACGTAACCGATAGATATTTTAACAAAAACTTTGGCAGAGATCTTGACGATTATACTGATTCAACAAGGGTAAACAGCCTGAGCATAAACAAGAGCTGGTCACAATTCAGCCTTAACGCCGAAACCCGCTGGTATGATAATGTCATAAACCGTCGCCGGAAAGAAATAGATGATACAACCGTACAGATGCTGCCGGTTGTTGAGTTTAATGCATCCAAGCAGCAGATATTCGGTACCCCCTTTTATTTTGACCTTGATACCGAATATACATATTTTTACAGAGAGGATGCTTCAAGGGCACACCGGATGGATGCATACCCAAGATTGTACTTGCCCTTAAAATTCAAACGCTACTTAGCCTTTGAACCGTCTGTCGGGTTTCGGGAAACAGCCTGGCATTTTGACAAAGAGGAATATAGATCGTCGGACAAAGCCACCTTGTTCAGAGATATTTATGATGTCAAATTAGACCTTTCTTCAAACATTTATAGAATATACAGCTTGCAAAAAAGCCGGATTAACAAGATAAAGCATGCAATAACACCGCAGGTAGTGTATGAATATATACCGGGAAAGGATCAGAGTAAATACCCTTCGTTTGACGGTATTGACAGAATTGGAAGAAAAAACCTTGTAACATATTCTTTGACAAATATTTTTACGTCAAGATCGCAGACCAACACCGCACAAAAAGACAACCAGGATAAAAGCGAGAATGATGAATCCGCAAACTATACCTATAACCAGTTTTGCCGCTTAAAGTTGGAGCAGAGTTATAACATTAACGAGGCAAAAGAGGATACCCCATCCCAATGGGCGAATCAAAAGGAAAAGAGGCCTTTTTCTACAATATATGGTGAGATAGAGATAGATCCTGTCCAATATGTTTCTGCGCAGGCAGATGCCACATGGTGTCAATATGAAAGCCTGGTGAAATCCCGCAATATTGCGGTAACATTATCTGATAAACGCGGAGACAGGCTCTTTGTTGAACACAGATATACGTATAACTCGAGTGAATCTATTTACACCGATATAAGCCTGGCTGTAACGGACCAGCTAAAGGTATATGCTGATTATGAGCGAAACCTTTACAGCCCTCAGGATATAAAAAAAGGCATTGGATTTTTGTACAAGGCCCAGTGCTGGTCCATAGATTTTAGCTATACACACGAGGGTGAAAACGACAGGAAATATGCAGTTATAATTAATCTTTACGGAATTGGAGAGTTTGGCAGAAATATAGTTGGGCGCATGATGGAAGAGCCGCTGTAACGGAGTTTGAGTTGTTAAATGAAAATAAAACAGATTAATCGTCTGTGGTATGTTCTGCATACGAAAAGCAGGTTCGAGAATGTAGTTAATGACGCTCTGGCCAAAAAATCGTTTGAGGTTTTCCTGCCAAAAATTCTGGTAAAAAGCAGGCGCCGTGACAGACGGTTAATGATAAGGATACCTCTTTTTCCCGGGTACCTGTTTTTAAAAACCGACCTGCACCCTGCCGAACATATTGAAATTTTAAAGACAGTCGGGGCTGTCCGTTTAATCGGCAACAAAGAAGGGCCCATTTCTGTTGCCACCGAGACCATTGAATCGCTTAAAATTATGGTGGCGGGAGACAACAAAGTTTTAACCGGCGCCCGTTTCAAAAAAGGGGACCCTGTTACGGTGGTTTACGGTCCGTTTGCTGGGGTGACCGGAACCTTTGTCCAATACAGGGGCAAGGGGAGAGTTGTCGTTACTATTGAAGCTCTTAGACAGTTTGCCGCAGTGGATGTGAGCGAAGATGATGTTGAAAGGCTCCCAAAAATATTGTCATAACCGCTTGACTTCTTAACGGGTTCTGTTTAGTAATTTTATGTTGAAGACATTAAACGGCAGGTATTGCAAAAAGGAGGGCATATGAATAAACTGGAGATGATTTTTGCTTTAAAAACCGAGGCTAATATCTCAAAATCGGATGCCGCAAGGGTGGTTCAAATATTTTTTGATTCTATGCAGAATGCCCTGGTGCAGGGAGAAAGAGTTGAAATTCGCGGGCTGAGCAGCTTTTTTGTAAAAGAGTACAAAGCATATACCGGCAGAAACCCAAAGACAGGTGAAAGGGTTCTGATAAAGCCAAAAAAGCTCCCGTTTTTTAAAGCCGGAAAAGAATTGAAAGACAGAGTAGATAATTAACTTTGTGTCCAACTTTGCGGTAATAATAGACCAAAAAAAGCCGGTACAACTTTTAACTGCCTTTTTACGACACGACACCATTCCCAATGCCCTTCTTTTTACAGGCATGGAAGGGGTCGGCAAACGCACCATAGCCATGATGTTTGCCATGGCGTGTAACTGTCTAAGCAAAGATCCAGGGAGTTTTTTTCAGAGCTCGAATCAAGCAACAAAAGGCCGGATCTGTTATTGTAAAGCATGCGTGAAAATCCGATCAGGAAATCATCCTGACATCATACATATTAAGCCGTCAGGCGTCTATATCAAGATTGCTCAAATACGTTCTTTGCGTGATATTCTTGCCATGAAACCTTACGAGGCAAGGATGCGTGTTGTAATAATATCAGATGCCCGGGCAATGAACCCTTCTGCCAGCAATGCGCTGCTCAAGGTTCTTGAGGAACCACCTGACCGGACCGTTTTGATACTTACCGCCATACAGTCGTCCGATCTCCTTCCCACAATTGTTTCACGCTGTCAGCATATCAGATTTAACCCAATTTCCTGCAAGAGTCTGGAAGATATTCTGGTTGACAAAGAAGGGCTTGATTATGATGATGCAAAAATAATTGCGACTCTGGCAAGTGGGAGTTTGTCTAAAGCCCTTTCGATGATTGAGTCTAAGAACCGTATAAGCTGGGTAAACCGGCGCAGTTGGCTTATAAAAACCTTAAGCCTTGATATGGCAGGGCAAATATCCACACAATCGGTTGTTTCACTTTTGGCTTTTGCAGCAGAGTTATCAAAAAATAAAGAAATCCTGCAAGATTCTCTGGAGGTGATTAAATTCTGGCTGAGAGACGTTGTTGTATATAAATCCTGTCCCGAGAAAATTATAAACAGGGATTTGATTGACAACATTCAACATATTGCGCAAAAATTTACGGCAAAAGAATTAATAGAAAAAATTGAAGCTATCCGGACAGCACAAAATGGGATTAAGGCCGGCGCTAACTTAAGGTTGACTTTAGAAGCAATGGTAATGCAGCTTGCGCATGAACCGCAAAACCAGGTAGATATTTAAAAAATAATTATGGCAAAGATTGTAGGAGTAAAATTTAATTCTTTTGGCAAGGTTTACGATTTTGACAGCGGCGCATTTGTTCTTAAGTGCGGGGCTTGTGTGATTGTAGAAACAGAGCAGGGCCTTTGTTTTGGAATGGTTGCGGTGCCTCCAGAGCTGCGTGATGAACGGTTGTCCGGCAGGCCGCTTAAAAAGGTGTTTCGTCTCGCTAATGAAAAAGATTTCAAGCAGCGAGAGAAAAACCTTGAAAAAGAAAAATCGGCCCAGGCATTCTGCATTAAGTGCATCAACGAACTAAAGTTGAGAATGAACCTGTTTGTTGTTGAAAGCTCCTTTGATGGCAGCAAGCTGACCTTTTTTTTCACGGCTGAGGGTCGTGTTGACTTTCGTCAACTCGTTAAAATGCTGGTCAACCAGTTCGGTGTCAGGATTGAGATGAGACAGGTCGGAATACGCAATCAGGCCAAGATGACCGGTGGTGTTGGGAGATGCGGACGACCAATCTGTTGTTCCTTATTTATGAATACGTTTGAACCGGTTTCTATACGTATGGCAAAGGACCAGAATCTGTCATTAAACCCAACGAAGATTTCCGGTCTGTGCGGTCGGCTGATGTGCTGCCTTACATATGAATATGAAACATACAGAAAGCTTAAGAAAAGGTTTCCAAAGATCGGAAAAATAGTGAAGACTCCGAGCGGGCATGGCAGGGTGATACGACATAACGTAATACGCGATCGTCTGACAATACATATGGACGAGGGTCAGGAGATAGAATTGCCATTAGATGATATTATAAACAAACAGGAGAGAAAATGACCAGGCCGCTTTATATAACAACCCCTATCTATTATGTAAACGCAATGCCCCACCTTGGGCATGCATATACTACTATTGCAGCCGATGTTGTTTGCCGGTTTAATTTTATGCAACAGAATGAAACCTTGTTTTTAACCGGTACAGATGAACATGGGGACAAAATAGTACGCGCCGCTAAAAAAGAGAATATAAGCCCCAGGGTCTATGTGGACAAAATAAGCAAAGTTTTCAAAGAGCTATGGCCCCAGCTTAACATTAAATATGATTATTTTATCCGGACTTCCGATCCAGCACATATTGCTGTTGTGAAGCAGATGCTGCAGAAAATTTATGACGCAGGCGATATCTATTTTAGCGAGTATGAAGGGCTCTATTGCTTTGGGTGCGAACGCTTCTTTACCAAGCGCGAGCTGGTTGACGGAAAGTGCCCCGACCATCTCGTTGAACCGGAACCCATCAAGGAGTCTAACTACTTTTTCAAGATGAGCCGCTATCAGGACTGGCTTATTGATCATATTGAGAAGCATCCTGATTTTATTCGACCTGAACGATACAGAAATGAAATTCTGGCATTTTTAAGCGAACCCCTTGAAGATCTTTGCATATCACGCCCAAAGAAGCGGCTTAAATGGGGAATTACCCTGCCGTTTGATAAAGATTATGTTACATATGTATGGTTTGATGCTCTTTTAAACTATGTCTCAGCTCTTGGATATCCTGACGGAGAGCTGTTTAAAAAATTTTGGCCGTATGCCCAGCATATAGTCGCCAAGGACATTCTCAAGCCTCATGGTATATACTGGCCTATCATGCTCAAGGCTGCCGGCATTCCAATGTATAATCATCTTAATGTTCATGGATACTGGAATGTTGACCAGGGCAAGATGTCCAAAAGTATTGGGAATGTTGTAGAGCCGCTCCAGCTAAAAAATATTTACGGGCTTGATGCATTCAGATTTTTTTTGATGCGGGATATGGTATTCGGGCTTGATTCCAATTTTAGCGAACAGGCGCTGGTTCAGCGAATCAATGCGGACCTGGCAAACGATCTTGGCAACCTGTTTTCCAGAGTTATTGCAATGGTTCATAAGTATTTCAAAGGCATAGTCCCAGAGGTTGATCCGGTAGTTGAAGATGAGTTTCAGCTCGGCCTTAAATCGGATATGCTGGCTGCAATCCCCGAATATGAGCAGTCCATGGAAAATTTTACTTTTCACAAAGCTCTTGTGACAACATGGGAATTAATCGCCAAGATGAATAGATATGTCGATGTTACGTCGCCGTGGGTGCTTGCAAAGAAAAAAGCCAGCAAAAAACAGTTGCAGGTTGTAATATCAAATCTTCTTAACGGGCTTGGAGTGATAGCAGGCCTTATTTATCCGATCATGCCGGACACATCCGCAGCCATGCAAAAGCACCTTGGCATGGATACGGACCTGATTACAAAAGGGCGCTTTAACAACCTCGATATGCTTAAAACATGGAAAATAATCAAGCCGGGCATACAGCTTCCCAAAGGGATCACCCTTTTTCCCAGAATTGATCTGAAAAAGAATCAGGCTACACCACAAAACGAGGCGGCTGCCGAAGACCTCTTATCTGTCTTAAAAACCGAGATACCTGTAGAAGCATTCGGCGCAATTGATCTCAGGGTGGTTACTATACTTAGCGCAGAATCGATTCCAAGGGCAAAAAAGCTGCTTAAGCTTGAGGTCGATCTGGGAGAAAAGCGGACCCTTGTAGCAGGTATTGCCGCAAGCTATAAACCTGAAAACCTGGTCGGGAAGCAGGTAATTGTGGTTGCCAATTTAAAGCCGGCTAAAATAATGGGAATAGTTTCAAACGGGATGGTTCTGGCAGCGGTTGATGATAAGGGTTGTTCTTTAGCGACGGTTGACAGGAAGGTAAAACCGGGAACACCAGTTGGTTGAAAGGGAAACAGCCCGTTGAAAAGATAGCCGCTACAAGTATAATTAAATTTTATACTGAAAAAACTCGTGGATAACGGCTCGTAATGAAAGAACCCGCCATAAACATAAAGAAATATCGGTAGGTTAACCAAAGACTTATGCAAAAATAGCATTTTATACATGGTTCTTTCATAACGATCCCTAATCCACTCAAACAGTTTTCACTATAAAATTTAATCATACTTGAAACTTGTTTAAAATCGTTTTGAATTTCTAATTATACTGGAGGATTTAGAATGCCGGGTTTTGAAATATTTGGCGATGAGGAACGGAAAGAAGTTCAGGATGTGCTGGATACGGGCGTATTATTCCGCTATGGTTTTGACCAGGCGCGAAAAGGGCGCTGGAAGGCAAAAGCTTTTGAGGCAGATCTGTCGAAACTGACAGGGGCACAATATTGTCATTTGTGTTCCAGCGGCACTGCGGCGCTTAGTATAGCCTTAGCCGCATGTGGAGTGGGGGCTGGAGATGAGGTGATTGTCCCGCCCTTTACATTTGTAGCAACTATCGAGGCTGTGCTTGGAGCAGGCGCTGTGCCGGTATTTGCTGAAATAGATGAGACTTTGTGCCTTAATCCCGATGCTGTTAATGCGGTTATTACTCCTCGCACAAAGGCTGTGTTGCCGGTTCACATGTGCGGTTCAATGGCCAGTATCGATGAAATAAAAGCGCTCTGTGAGCAAAAACAGCTTGTTTTGAT
Organism: Candidatus Desulfaltia bathyphila; assembly: GCA_014381545.1. Taxonomy (GTDB): domain Bacteria; phylum Desulfobacterota; class Desulfobacteria; order Desulfobacterales; family ETH-SRB1; genus Desulfaltia; species Desulfaltia bathyphila. The sequence continues at coordinate 12,304 of JACNLL010000009.1, read as the reverse complement.
AGAGGATGCCTGCCAGGCCATTGGCGGCTCCCTTAATGGAAAGGCATTAGGAACATTCGGGCAAATGGGCTGTTTTTCGTTTGATCCTGTTAAAACTATTACATGTGGCGAGGGAGGAGCGGTTGTAACCGACGATAAAGAGCTTTATACAATAGCGGAAGGTTATGCTGATCATGGCCATGATCATACAGGCAGCGACAGGGGGCTTGAAGGCCATCCGATTCTTGGAACAAACTTTCGTATCAGCGAGCTGAATGCGGCTGTTGGATTGGCCCAGTTGAGAAAGATAGATTATATCCTAAAAAAACAGCGGGCGCATAAAAAGGCCATAAAGGATGCCATGTTACAGTTTTCGGAAATCAGTTTTAGAAGGATACCTGATGAAAAAGGGGACACAGCTACCTTTCTTTCCTTTTTTCTGCCCGAAGAAGAGCATGCACGAAAGTTGGCAGGCGAACTTGCCGGCGCCGGGGTTGACAGTTGTTTCTACTGGTATGACAACAACTGGCACTATATTCGTCAGTGGGATCATTTAAAAAGGTTAAGTTCTGCGGCAAAGCTTCCGGCCAGGCTTTTTGAACATTGTCCAAACTATGAAAACATGGAGCTTTTGCAATCTGATAAAATCATCGGCAGAACAATATCAATGCTCATAAAGCTTTCATGGACAAAGGAGGGGCTCAGCCAAAGGATAGAGAAGCTTGTTGAAGTGATAAGCAAGATGAACTTGTAACAAATTATACTCTAAGTCATTGCGAGGAGTGCAACGACGAAGCAATCTAATAAATAAAGCGGTTATCTTACAGGAGGGCAACTTCTCAATAAGTTCTGGTAAATTATATGATAAAAGACCCGTCCACTGATAATAAAATGTAAAACATCTGAAACTCGCAAGCAAGCGAGCCTAAAGAAAAAACAGAGCCAATCCCTTTAATTCCTATTGGTTAAACAGCCGGATCGTATGTTTTAAAGATAAATTATCTTAAGTGCTGTTTTTTTCTTAAGGCTCACTAACATGCTCAAACAGTCAGATTTTTTACATTTCATCACCAGCGGACTCGTCCGGAATTTATTGAGAAGTTGCTCAAAGGATAGTTATATGTTTCGTAATTTCAAAATGGTTTCACGGGTTGTTTTCGGCAGGGGCTGTTTTAACCAGCTTGATGATATTCTTGCTGAAAAACGCAGCAATTATAATTCTTTTGTTGTTTTTTTAGTCGACGATGTGTTTGAAAAAAGCGGGCTGGCACTAAAGATACCCGCAAAAAACAAAGATTTTATAATATGGGTTAATGTTGATGACGAACCCAAAACAGCTTATGTTGATGATCTTACACAGCGGATTAAAAACTATGCGGATAGATTGCCGGCAGGCGTTGTCGGCATAGGCGGGGGAAGCGCTATGGATCTTGCCAAGGCCGTTTCTCTAATGCTTACAAACCCGGGTTCTTCAGCAGATTATCAGGGCTGGGACCTGATAAAAAAGCCGGCAATTTATCATGTCGGCATTCCCACTCTTTCAGGGACCGGAGCCGAGGTGTCCCGCACCACAGTTCTTTCAGGCCCTGAAAAAAAGCTGGGGATAAATTCAGACCACACAGTGTTTGACCAGATTGTGCTCGATCCTGAGCTGATTGCAGACGTGCCGGGTGACCAGCGTTTTTATACAGGCATGGACACTTACATACATTGCGTGGAATCGTTAAACGGCACATATCTTAACGCTTTCAGCAAGGCATACGGTGAAAAGTCTATTGATCTATGCAGAGAGGTTTTTTTAGACAGCGGCTCAGACAGTGACGATAAACTGATGATGGCCTCATATTGTGGCGGCATGAGCATAGCCTATTCACAGGTTGGAGTATGTCATGCCCTGTCTTATGGCCTTTCCTTTGTTTTAGGCACACACCACGGAATAGGAAACTGCATCGTCTTTGATTATCTTGATGAATATTATCCTGAAGGGGTTAATGAATTTCGCCGGATGATGGAAAAATACAACATTAGTCTTCCGCGAAATCTTGCAGCCGGCCTTGAAGAAGATAAACTGGACAAGATGGTAGATGTTGCCCTTGTGCTCGAGCCGCTCTGGGAAAACGCCCTTGGGGCCGGCTGGAAGGAAATAATGACCAGAGATAAAATAAAAGAGCTGTACCAAAGGATGTAAAACAGATGTCGCAGGCAACTAAACTTAAAGAAAAATTATCCGGTTTTTGCAGGCTTGTATACAGCAGAGCCCTTTATTTTCTTCTAACTGAAGTCTATTTTGGGAAAAATCCGGCCAGTGTTCCAGACAATTCGGTTGTCTTTTTTCCGCAGAGTGAAAATATCCTTTTTTGCGGATTCGCGGGAATTGTTTCCTTTAAAACAAACAAACAGACAGGCGATTGCGTTGATATAGCCCTGCTGGAGGATATGGTCAAAAAGGTTGAATCTTGCGGTTATAATGATTGCATAAAAAACAAACATGTTCTTGATTCAGATTATCTTGGCGGCGAAAAACATATCGCCTCCCTGGTAAAGTTGGTTAAATCGTTAAGGGAACAGAATCTGTTTTATGATATAGTCATAAACGAACCGATTCAAAACAGCCTTTCCAAACTTGCCGATCAGCTTTCATGCGTCATTGATACAGAGTCAAAAGCGCTTGCAGAGAATATGGGACTCCTTGATTCCAGAGCGGTAAATATTATGTCCCGGAGCATCGAGAGTCTCAGGGATATTGAATGGTCCATTACAAGGGAGATAACAGGGAATATACAAAAAATAAAAGAGTTGATTCCTGTTGCCCCTGAGCTTCCTGCTGTTTCCTCTTTCATTGTTTATAAAAAGATAAATGCCGTTCTAAACAGCATAGATCGTCTTGAAGTTAGAGGACGGGACTCGGCTGGTGTTTCTTTGATGTTTATTCTCGGTGGAGATGAATTTAAACATTTTAATGAAGAAATCGGCAAAACAGGTCTATATGACCGGCTTAGAGAGCGATCTGACCAAAATGTTCTTGTCAACAACAGCATCAGCATACACGAGAACGTTACTGCAAACGGAAAGAAGAATGTGGCAATTGCTTTTACATATAAGATTGCCGCTGAAGTAGGCAACCTTGGAGATAATATTAAATTTTTACGCCAACAGATCACAGGCGATTTGATTCTGCATAAGCTGATATCTTTTCCACACCTGTATAATACTGTCTTGTCACACACCCGATGGGCTTCCATGGGGGTTATCAGCGAGCCCAACTGTCATCCCGTAGATAACAAAACTTTAAACAATCCTGCTGGAGAAAGAGGCATAATCCATGTTTGTCTTAACGGTGATATAGATAATTACATGGATCTGAAAAGCAAACATGAAGCAGAGGGCGGTTTAATACATAAAGATATTACAACAGACACCAAGATCATCCCTCTTTGGATAAACCGGTATATTCAGCAGGGCTTTGATGTGGAAGAGTCATTCCGTCTTGCTGTCTGTGACTTCGAGGGTTCTCATGCCATATGCATGCATACCGATCTTGCCCCGGGCAAGCTTTTTCTTGCGCAGAAGGGAAGCGGCCAGACCATATTTATAGGTATGGCAAATGATTTCTACATGCCCACTTCAGAGGTATATGGATTTATTGAAGAGACCTCTGATTATATTAAGATGGACGGGGAAAACGGGCTAAATGGCGTAAACGGCAAAACGAACGGTCAAATCATTATCTTAGATCAGGAATCAGCCGGGAGCCTGGACGGCATAAAAGCAATGTTTTATGACGGCACAGGGGTTGATCTTGAAGAAAAGGAGATAAAACACAGCGATATTACATCAAGAGACATAGACCGCCAGGGTTTTTCTCATTATTTTTTAAAAGAGATTATGGAGTCTCCGGATTCTGTGGAAAAAACCCTTCGGAATCGCTGGAAAATCAAAGACAAAGATGGCAGAAGATATGAAATAACACTTGAAAAAAGCGTCTTGCCCCAATCAACACAAAAGGCTCTGGCAAACAACAAAATAAAGCGGATCTTTTTCGTAGGTCAGGGCACGGCAGGAGTGGCAGCGATAGTGTGCGCCGATATCCTGAATTACTACCTGGAAGATCAGTCGCTGCTTATCAGCGCCATGAAAGCATCTGAACTAAGTGGTTTTAAGCTTAATGATCATGATGATGCAGTTATCATGGAAGATACTCTTGTTGTTGCCATAACCCAGTCAGGAACAACAACAGACACAAATTGCGCCATGGATATGGTGAAACAGCGCGGCGCCCACACCCTTGCCATCGTGAACCGGAGGGATTCGGATATAACATTCAAGGTGGACGGCGTTATGTACACCAGCACCGGCAGGGACATTGAGATGTCTGTTGCCTCAACAAAGGCTTTCTATTCACAGATTGTAGCCGGCGCTATTTTAGGCCTTTATATTGCTTCCCTGAAAGGACGCAGAAATGACGCATTTGTTACAGAGGAGATAAAACAATTAACAGATCTTCCTTCATGTATGAGAGAGGTTCTTGCCATGAGGGAGCGAATCGGGATGTCTGCACAAAGGCTTGCCGTGAAGAAAACGCACTGGGCGGCCGTAGGCAGCGGCCCCAACAAGGCTGCGGCGGATGAAATCAGGATAAAATTGAGCGAGCTTTGTTATAAGACCATTTCATCCGATTTTGTTGAGGACAAAAAACACATCGATCTTTCCTCGGAACCGCTGATTATTGTTTGCGCAGCAGGAACAGGCGGCGGCGTACTCGGCGATATCGTGAAGGATGTTGCAATATTCCAGTCGCACAAGGCGACTTCCGTAGTGATAGCGGATGAGGGCGAAAACAGATTTGACCTCTATGCCGCCGATGTTTTCCACGTTCCAAAGGTAAGCCGGCATCTTGCGCCGATTGTAAACACCCTGGCCGGCCATATATGGGGTTATTATGCTGCTCTTGCTATCAATGAAAGCTCAAAACTCATGTATAATTTTAACAAAGAGATCCAGAGCCTGATAGATGATCATGCGGCAAAAGGAATGGATGTTTACGAGGTAATACTTGAAAAATCATTTAGAGAGAGAATTGCGCAGTTCTACACTGAATTTAGAAAAAAACTGAAAAACAGTTTTCCTTATGCCATGGGGTTTGAATCGGCATCGGATTTGATTCTTTTGCTTAAGTATCTGTCCGGCAGGCTGCCTGTATCGGATTTTGAACTCGATTTTGGCATAAAGGGAACCCCTCTTAACATGTTAAACAAGCTTTTCAGGTGCCTTGGAGATTCGATAAACAGTATGGCGCGTCCTGTGGATGCGATCAAGCACCAGGCCAAGACGGTTACGGTCGGAACAAGTCGAATCAGCGAAAGAATAGAGGGAATATTGTTTGAGGCTATTACGAAGCAGCATTTAAATCTTTCACAACTGATCAATAAAAATATAGTAGTGCTGAAAAACTTGCAGGATATTGTCGCAGGTATTGAAGGATCTATCCTTTACAGGATTAGCGGCCAGAACCTTCTGGGCGAACCCACGGATGAGACAACAATAGAGATAACGAACAAACAAGGCACGCTATGCGATATTCCATCTCGCGTGGAAAAGGATATAATTCTTAAAGGAACAAAAAGAATCATTGTGCGGGAAGGAAATGTCTATATAGGCATAGGGAGGCAGGATGACCGCAGCGTTATAATTATCCCTGTTATTTCATCTTTTCGCGCTACTCCGAACATGATTGAACATCTGCTTTTACTGCACATTTCCTTTAAGGAAAATGTTTCCATCTCTACAAAGATAAAAGCTCTTGGCGGTAAATATGAGCGGATTAAGAACATTGTGCAGGAAAACAGCGTTGCATGGGACAAACAACATATCGAACTTGTTGATATGCGGGATCTTTTTGGATTGTCGGCGGAAAAAATCGGGGAGTTTATTGTGTCCAGTCTCAAGAAGGATATTACAATGGCTTGACCTGCTGTGCTAAAAGAGTAACCTTTTCTTTTTCCGTTAAATGCCGCCAGGTTCCCCTTGCAAGCTTTCCAAGCCTTATATTTGCAACTCTTATTCTGTTTAATCGTGTGACACGGTTGCCTGTTTTTTCTACCATGCGGCGTATCTGTCTGTTTTTGCCCTCTTTCAGGACAATCCGAAACCGTTTTGGGGAAATTCTTTTTGTTTCCGCGGGTCTGGTTTTTGTCCCCATTATCGGCATACCCTGTTCAATCTTCATGAGAGCCCTGTCGGTCATGGGGTTTGCCACTGTTACTTCATATTCTTTTTCGTGGTCAAAGGAAGGATGGGAAAGCCTGTGATGCAGCCCCCCGTCATTTGTTAAAAGCAAAAGCCCTGTTGAATCTTTGTCAAGACGTCCTATCGGATAAACGCGCATGGAAATATCCAGAAGGTCGAGCACAATCTTATCGCCCGGCTGCTTGCAGCTTGTGACATAGCCCCTTGGTTTATTCAGCGCTATGTAAACCAGATCCTGCTTAAACTCTATATACCTCCCTTTAACCTCTACTCGATCCTTTTTCGGGTCTATTTTTGTGCCGAGTTGAGTTACAACGTTGCCGTTTACCTTAACATCCCCATTGGTTATATGTTTTTCTCCATGTCTTCTGGAACAGACTCCCGCCATTGAGAGAAATTTTTGCAATCGCATCAATTCCATAGTTATAACCATTAAGGCTCGGGCTAAGATCTGTAATCAGCATTTATTTTAACATAATCAATGGAGAAATCGCAGGTAAAAACCGAGGAATATCCCTTGCCCTGATGAAGATCGATCAGCACGGTAAACTCAGATTTTTTGAGCACCTTTGTTGCCTTGGCTTCAGCGGCTTTTCCGCATCCCAAACCGTTTTTAACCATCATGATATCATCAAAGAAGATATCGATCTTGTCGGGATTAATAGGAACATCGGCTCTGCCTGCTGCCGCAACAATTCTTCCCCAATTTGCGTCTTCTCCAAAAAAGGCGGTCTTTACAAGGTTTGAATTTGCCACAGTGCCGGCAATTTTATAGGCGTCTGTGTCTGACAGAGCCCCTTTTACGGCAATTTCGACCAGCTTTGTCGAACCCTCCCCATCTTTTATTAGCTTTTTTGCAAGGCTGATCATGACTTCATCGAGAGCCTTTTGAAATGAATTGTTTTGGGTGGAACTTTGAACAACAGCTTTTGACACACCGTTTGCCATAATAATGATAGTGTCATTAGTGCTCATATCGCTGTCAATGGTGATTCTGTTAAAGGACCGTTTAGTTGCGGCGCAGAGAGCTTTCTTCAGAAACGCAGAAGATGCTTTAATGTCTGTGCAGATAAAACAGAGCATTGTGGCCATATCAGGGCATATCATGCCGGAACCTTTGGCTATGCCGGTTATTGTAAAGGTTTTGCCCTCAATATTCCCCTGGGTGGAAACTATTTTAGGCACAGTATCGGTTGTCATTATGGCTTCGGCAAGATCGTAAAATCCTTCAGATGCAAGAGCTTTAACAAGGCCGGGAGTCGCTTCTTTAATCTTTTCTATTGGCAATGGCTCACCGATAACCCCGGTAGAAGCCACAAGCACATGGTTTTCGGATATGCCGAGTGAAGAAGCAGTATAGCCGGCCATGGCTTTTGCATTGTGTATTCCCTGCTTACCGGTACAGCAGTTTGCATTGCCGCTGTTAACAACAACGGCCTGGCATAGGCCGGACTTTATCCGTTCCCTGTCAAGCAGTATATGTGCGCCCTGCACCCTGTTTCTTGTAAACATCCCGGCTACATTTGACGGAACCGTTGAAAAGATCAGCCCCAGGTCCTTTTCGCCGTTTTTTTTAAGCCCGGATGCAATCCCTGCGGCCTTAAAGCCCGGGCACAATATTTTTTTTATATTTTTCATTTTATCTAAACGCTGTCATTAAACTACTTCGATCGTTGAAGGGGGCTTTGTTGCTATGTTGTATGTGACACTGACGATGCCGGGCACATCTCGGATAATCTCGCCGGCGAGCTTCTCGAAGATTTCGAACGAGAGTTTAGTCGGTGTTGCGGTTCGCGCATCGATGCTGTTCCAGCAACGCACCTCGATCTGCTGGCCAAAATCGCGCTTGTTGTCGCGCATCCCGGTTACGCGGTCTTCATGAAGGATCGCCATATACTGAAATGCATTGGTGTCTTTGAGCAACCGCTCGACAATGACTGTTGCCTTTCGGACCGTCTCGATGCGCTCAGGGGTTACTTTGCCTATCACGCGTGCCGAGAGGGCTGGCCCCGGGAACGGGATACGCTCGAACACTTCGACTGGAAGCCCGAGCGCCTTGCCGATCTTTCTAACACTGTCCTTGCGAAGCTGTATGAGCGGCTCAAGAATACGGTATCCAAAAGCCTCCTGCGGATCGATCCCTAACTGCTCGAATACATTGTGCTGCCGCTTTATTCCCGCGACGGTCTCGTCAACATCTGTCAGGATAGTTCCCTGGAGAAGGTACTTTGCGCCACTTTCCTTGATAATGCGCCCGAATACATTTTTGTAAAAGGTCTGGGTAATCGCCTCGCGTTTTTCTTCCGGGTCTGCAACTCCCTTGAGTGCGGCAAAGAACTCCTTCTTTGCATCTACTACTTCGACCGTAACGCCGAGTTTTTGAAAAAGATCCACAACCTGTTTTGATTCTCCCTCGCGCATGAGGCCGTTTTCGATAAAAACAGTCTTAAGGCGTTTTCCCAGTGCCCGATGGCCTAATATCGTGACCGTAGATGAATCCACGCCCCCGGAGAGGGCATTGATTGCCATGCCGTCTCCAACGGCACGCTGGATCTCTTCGATCTTATCATTGATAAACTGCTCGCTGTTAAGCTCCTGAGCGGTAATTTCCTTAATCATAATGTTATGGCTCCTTATTAAAATAAAGATCTCCGGGAAAAGGAAGATGGAAAAAAAACAGGGCAGACATCGTTTGTGATGCCTGCCCTGTTTGTATTATAAACCTGCGGTTATTTACTTTTTCTTTTTGGGATGGCACTTTGCACAGGTTGTAGGCGCTTTTTTCGTTTTGGTTTTCCTGTTGAATTTCTTGTGGCAACCCTTGCAGTTGTAATGAATCGCCTCGGCATGGTATTCTAATCTTTGTTTTTTATTAAGCTTTGGCGCGCCCTTTCCCTTTGGTCTTTCACTGGGTTTCTTGTGGCAATCGATGCAATTCTGGACATCATCACCTGCTTTGAGATTGTCAAGAGGTTTATTATTTGCATCATGGTGACATTCTCCGCAGCCTGCTTTATAATCCTCAACATGCTTTTTGTGAGAAAACGTTACTATCCCTTTTTTATGTGCTGAATAAGCCTTGTTATCCATCTTGACAACATCGGGAGCAGTGGTACCGGCATAGATACCGGTAGCAGCAAACAGAACAGCAATGCCGAAAACAGCCATAATTATCAGATATTTTTTACGCATAAACACACTTCACCTCCTTCCATATATGTATTTATCAAAAAAATAATAGCTAAATTTATATTAAATATATTTATCAGAAGCAATTTGTTTTGTCAATAATAAACAACATCTGATTATATTAGAAGTTTTTGCTACTCTGAAGGCACCTTATCGCTTTCCTTTGCCTTCTTTTTACCAAAAATCCTGGCGCCGATTATGCTTATTTCATATAGCATCATCAAAGGTAGTGCCATCATTATTTGTGTCACAACATCAGGCGGAGTTAAAATAGCAGAGCCCGCAAAAAACAATATTAGTGCATATTTTCTGTTTTTCTTTAAGAAGTCGACCGAAACTATGCCTAATTTGGCCAAAAATGTAATGACGAGGGGAAGCTCAAAAACAAGTCCAAAGGCAAGCAGTAATTTGGAAGAAAAACTTAAATATTCCCGCATGGATGGAAGAGGCTTAATTGTTTCGGAGGCAAATCCTAAAAAAAACTTAAATCCAAATGGAAAAACAACAAAATATCCAAAAAACGCCCCACCAACAAAGAAAACAGAGGACAAAAAAACTATCGGAATAAGAAGACGCCTTTCTTTTTGATATAGCCCGGGAGCAACAAACATCCAGAACTGGTACAGAACAACCGGCGCTGCCAGCATAAACCCTGATAACAAAGCAACCTTTAAATAGGTAAAAAAAGCCTCGGGCAGACCTGTAAAAATCAGCTTGTCGTCTGCGCCCATCACCGATATAAGCGGATGAGATAAAATCTCAAACAATTTTTCCTTAAACCCGTACGAAACAACAAATCCTATACCGATAGCTATAAAACAGGCGACAAGACGCTTTCTTAGCTCTTCCAGGTGGCCGGTAAAAGGGATTTTCTCAGCCTCATCATTTTCAGTCATCTTTTAAAGATCCTTTAACCTTTTCCTCGTTTGATTCTTTTTCGCTTTTTTATCATTTGAAGATGCTGAAACCTTCTGAGTTTTATTGTCAAAATCAATATTTACATCCACAGCTTCTCTGATATCGTCATTCATTTCGTCAAAGGCTTTTTTTACATCCGTTAATTCGTTATCTACATCTATTGATTCTTTTAATTCTGTTGTAGCTTTCTTAAATTCGCGCAAAGCACGGCCCAGAGATTTTGCAAGGTCCGGGAGTTTTTTTGGGCCAAGAACTATAAGGGCTATAGCCGCTATTAAAATCATTTCAGGCATACCGATGCCAAACATAAATAAAACTCCTTTTTATAAATTCATCAGGGTTGTTTCGTACTTATTTTGCACATAAGTGTCAAGGTATATTGCAAAACATACCAGGGCTAAACACAGTTCAACTGGTTCTATCAACAGCATCCGGTTTTAGAACAAGAAAGTACAATTTTCCTGGATGTTGCATGTGCCCTGCCGCTATTTCAGCATATATTCCGTTTCCAAAGAATATATCGCCGCGGCCCGGACCAAGAATTGCCCCGCCGGTATCCTGGTTTAAAACAAATCTATTATAGTCTTTCCACAGATGAATCTTGCCGGCTCCGTCTATTAATGGCTTTTTTGTCTCAATAAAGGCCAGGGCGGCCTTTGGAAATAGTTTTCTGTCTAATGCTATGGATCTGCCCGGAGTCAATTTGACATTGAGACAACCCAGGGGGCCGTCATTTTCTATTTTGAAAAATACATAACTGGGATTGTAATGCAAAACCGTGTCAAGCTCTTCTGGATTATCTCGCAAATAGGCTCGAATTTTCTGCATGGACATTTCTGATCTTGGTATTTTACCCTTTTCAATCAGATATTTTCCTATGCTTCTATACGGCCGGCCGTTTGAGGTATGATAATGAACATTAATTGTTTTTCCATTATCCAGGCAAATTTTTCCGGAACCTTGAATCTGAAGAAAAAAGAGGTCAACCAGATCCTTTACCCAGGCAATAGGCTCGGCCTTGCCTTCAAGACAACCTTGATGTTCAATTTCTCTGCGTTCATAGTAGGGCACAACCGTATTTTCAAAACATCTTCCGATTATTTTTTTACCCGAAAACTTTGGAGAAAACAGCGAAAGATCGATTACAGCCAAATCATCAGGCCATGCGTAAACCGGAAATCTGAATTCATCACTTTGCCTGAGGCCGCCTTCTAATATTGGTTCGTAATACCCTGTAAAAAGGACTTTCCCGGATCCATTACTTCCAATAGACCTGTAAACCAGAAAATCAGACCTTATAAATTCATTCAAGTCATGTTTCGATGGTTTTGCCTTAATACAGGCTAAAAAATACTGCAAAGATCTAATCAGATGATCAGCGGTAAAGCTGTCTTTGCCGAACATGAAACTTCTATTAGAAGGAACCCTTTTAAGATATGAAATGCTCTTGCCAATACTGTGCTCTAAGCCGTCATAAAACATATCATCTGTAAACACGGGATATTCCGATGAAGAAATTCTGGTGAGAGCCGCTTTTTTGATAACAGAAGGCTCTTTTTTAACGGCGGCACATCCTCCAGCAAACAAAACAAATATGATAATAAAACAGTTTATATTGCGAATGATCATAACAGGAGTTTTTTTATTGAGTTTTCTTTCTTGTAAAGGCGCCGCTTTTTCCGCCGGACTTTTCAAGAAGATATGTATCGGAAATAACCATTTCCCTGTCGTACGATTTGCACATGTCATAAATAGTCAAGGCTGCTACAGATGCTGCTGTTAAGGCCTCCATTTCAACCCCTGTTTGTCCAAAAAGACGAGCCGTTGTTTCTATTCTTATGGAATGTGTTTCTTTTTCCGGGAAAAAATCAATTGATATATGCGTGATATTAAGCGGATGACACATCGGAATTAGCTCAGAGGTTTTTTTGGCAGCCATGATACCGGCGATCCGGGCTGTTTCAAGAACATT
>JACNLL010000002.1 GCA_014381545.1 Candidatus Desulfaltia bathyphila | reverse complement strand
TATGAATTCTATCTTTAAGCGGTTGAATCAGAGAGGGATCGATTAAATCGAGTTCGTTTAAACGATATAAAAAAGCCTCTGCAGAAACACCAAAGCGATGTTTGATTCTAAGCAAGAGTTCGTAAGACCAGTACTTTTTTTGAATTCCTAATTGTTTAACTGTATCGCTCACAGCCTTTGCAGGCATCAGAAAGGTAGCAGCAAAATGCCTGGCAGCACGATGTGCTGTAAACGGTTTTTCGCCTGAAGGATCAGATGCGGCATCGGTTTGAAACAGTTCCACGCCCTGCTGTATCGTGTGAGTCAGGATTAAGATCTTTCCCAATTCATAGACCAGGCAAAAAAGCTGACGTTCAGGATTTTTCCTGGCGTTAAGAAAAAAGAACGCATTCTGATTAGGTGGGTCATAATACGAAAAACTATGCACGTCTTTAGACATTGAAACGACCACCACACGAAAGCCAAGGGTTTCGAAGAGCTCAAAATAGTCAAAGACTATGCCGTGCTCGATTCCGGCAAAACAGCGAACCTTTTCCGAAAGCGCTTCCATTCCACAAGTTGTGGGATCGAAAGGAATAACAAGCGGAATGTTCGCCCTTTTCTGCGCATTGCAAATATCTTCAAGGGCACAGAACGCTTCAATTATATCCTGCGACATCGTTATGATTCTGGAAGGCAGTTTTTCATCTTCTCCGCCGGCTGTTGCCGGAAAAGGGTCGCGCGCTTTTTCATACTGAGGATATCTGAAGTTTTGATTATCCTCGGCAAAAAGGGTATCAACCGATACGCCCAATTCTTTTGACAGCCTGTAAATTACAGAAGCGGAAGGGGCGTTTACGCCGCGCTCAATTCTTCCTAAAGGCGCTTCGCTCATTCCGACTTTTGCAGCCAGTTTAGCCATCGTCCAACTACGCTGCCGTCTAAGTTTACGTATATTTTTTCCGATAAAACCAAGATTGATTTTCATGTTTTTAATGTTACTTTTTGGTCTTGTTTTTGTCAATATAATTTTTATATCGACAGATATATGGCATGAAATAGTTCTGGAAGCGTGTCAGAGAGTATGCAGAAGAAGAAAATGGGTCAATGAATTAGAAGTTCGAGCTGAAGGAAACTTATATTTTTTTTACTTTCTCAAAGGTTTTGAGAAATTCTTTTTTCTCAGAAAACAGATCAAATTCCTTAAGCCATTTTCGTATATACTGAACATCAATATCAGGATTTTTCAGGAGAACGGTTCTCACATCCTCGATATCTCTTACCTCGATCCATTCAACGCCACTGTCTTTGTATGTTGGGTACTTGTTTCATGTTTTTTTCTTCTTTATTTCGTCAATTATCTTAAGAGCTTTTATAGTAGTCTTATATCTCTGCTTGCTGCTTGTGGGCTTATCCGGAATGGTTAATTCGATCAATCCCATTTTGATCAATGGATTGATAAGCTGATTGCGAAACCGGGTTCTGTTTTTCTGATTGAGCGTTAACATCAGTGTAGCCATATCAATACTATTTCTTGCTTTTAAAATGATACTTGCTGCGCTTTGACCTGGGACAGACCTGGGACAGACTTGGGTCAAACTTGATACAAGATTGTCGAATTCTGCATGATTTAATCCTTCAACAGCTTCAACTCGCTCACCAACTTGCTCACTGACCTGGGACTCCGGATGAATATGCAGGGTTGTTAGGAAGTAGGTTCTCTCCTCATCCGTTTCGAAGATTGGTCCGGGGGAGCCGTTGGCTTCCAACGTCCTTCTAATCTTGGGGAATCCAGTCCCTCTTCCTTCGGCAAGATACAGCTCCTTTAGAAAATCACCTATTCTCCTATTGCGGCATTTCCTTGCTGTTACTTTTCTGCGCATTAGATTGTCCCTGCCGAGCGGCGGCACAGGACCAGGATAACTCAGGATCTCAATACGATCGGGAAACACACGGACCTCAACAGGAGAATCATCCTGATAGCTTCGGTGGTATACCGCGTTTACCAGCGCCTCTTCAACGGCGCCGTATGGATAATTGAAAAAGCGGACGGCCTCTGCCTTCTGCGGCAAAGTGCCGAAAAAGGAAGGCTTGTTGTCTCGGCCAGTAGATCACTCTTGATCTCGGCAAGATGAGCCTGAATAAGTGTCAGGTTCAGGTCCGTGATTTCGGCGTGATGATTGGTCTGGTCATCAAAGGGTATCCGGTTTGCCATCGAGAGAAGTTCCTGCTCCTCCCCGGTATTGGCCTTCTTAGTGGTTGAATATCGGCGGATGTAAGGTAGGTATGATGTACCTTTTGAAAACTTTTCTGGACATTTGTAAGGCCTGTAAGTTCCACCGGGCACCCAAATGATAAGTATATTTTTCCCCTGAAAATTGACGGGTTCAGCAACGGGGAAATATGGCGGCCTTAATCTATTGCAAAGTTCAATCAATTCTTTCTGGATTGCATCAATCTTTAGAAGAGGCAATCCCTCAGGTGGTAAAACTGGAAGACCGTTTTTTTCTTTAATTCCAATAATTATATAACCCCCGCCCCAGTTGTTGAAATCATTGGCAAAGGCGCAGATGGTGTGAAGGACGGCGACGGGATTCCAGCCCTTTTTGAACTCGATCCGTTCCCATTCAACTGTTCTTCCGTTTATCAGTTCATTGATGTTGACAGGTAATGCCATCACGTATTTATGGTACGTTCCTCAGTTTAAAAGTTTGTATCGTTAAAAAGGGTGTTATCAATTTATGCATGTCCTTGTTGAGCACTGGATCCAGATGATGCAATTGTTTCAATCTTAGATAGCTCGTGCTTCATCCTATGCTCAGCATACCACAAATCATATGCTTGCTGCATGCGCAGCCAGA
>JACNLL010000005.1 GCA_014381545.1 Candidatus Desulfaltia bathyphila | reverse complement strand
CCCAATGGAAAGTGTTTTCCACTTTTATAAAAAGGTCGGTTGGGGTTGTTAAATAGATCCCGCATCAAATGTGTCTTACTTCCCATGAATATATATGAAACATTTCTGTGATTCTGGAATACGGATCTCATCTTTCTTTCGATTTCATCATCATCGAAATTTGCGATTTCCTGAAATTCATCAAAGACAACAACAGCGGATTTATTTTGACGGTCTGCCTCTTTATTGACAGCACACAGCAGGTCGTCGATATTCGGCGAAATACTACCTGTCCGGTCAAATTCAAATTCAAGATGAAAGGCCTGATCATCCATCACAACTTTTGGTATAATTCTTGGAAGATATTCCCTTATTTTTTTTACTACCTGGCGAGCGCCACCATGGATCCCTGTTGATATGGCTCCGGCATATATCTCGATAAATTTTCTTTTATTGATAGCCGGATACAAGTCAATATAAAAAGTAAGGATTCCTTTCGCCTTTGCTTTACGCAGCGCCTGTTTTATAAGTGAGGTCTTGCCATATCTTCTTGGAGAGAAAATTATGACGTTCTGACCGTTTTTAATGTCTGCGACCAGCTCTTTCATTTCCCGGGTACGGTCGCAAAAATTATCACCGCTTACCGTTTCACCATATACAAAAGGATTTTTCACGGGTTCTTCCTTTGGATCTTTCTGTTAAAAATCTTTAGACAGGATTACAAGATTGACTGGATAGTGAAAGTGAAAAGGGAGCAGGGTATAGGGGGCAGTTGTCAGGCGCTATTTCTTTTTGATCTGATCAAACCAACCAGCATAGCTGAAATTTCTCTGGTTTCCTTTATCCATTGCTTGCCTGTTTCATCAGGAATGTAACCAATATCAATTCCAATATAGATCTGGGTGCGCAGTTCACCGCATGAACCCTTGGCATAAGATAAAAAATTTACACATTCCTTGGTAGATTCCCTCTCGATTCCTTCGGCAATGTTTGAAGGAATAGATAATCCGGAGCGGGTAATTTGATCTTTAAAACCATAATCTTTAAGACCAGATAACTCCTTATAAATATCAGCACTCAACCGTGCCGCTCTTTTCCAAACCTCCAAATCCTCAAATCTCATCCCTACCTCCTATTCCCATCCTGCCCCCTGCACCCTGAAACCTGCACCCTTTCTTTTCCCTGCCCCCTGACAACTGACAACTGCCCCCTATAGTCTATAGTACCATTTCATCCATTCAACCGTTCTTTTTATCCCTTCTTGAGGATCAACTTCAGGGTTATGATTTAAGTCCTTTACAGCTCTGGAAAAATCCATTGTTTTAATCTTTGTTGTAAACGGTTCTGCTTCCTTATACGTTACAAGCGACTCATCCGCGCCGGTAGCCTTTAAAATCAAATCTGAGTATTCCTTGATATCCATTTCCCATTCTAATCTTCCGCCGACATTATAAACCTCTCCGGGAATAAAATTATCGACAATATTTACAAATGTTCTACAGGTATCTTCAACATAATCTATTATCCGCTTGTGACCTTTATAAACCGTATATGGTTTATCGTGCAAAGCATGATAGATAAATTTGGGGATAAAGCCTCTATATGGCGTATATTCTTCATGCGGACCATAGCAATTAACAGGTCTAACTCTTACTGTTTCGGTTCCAAACATTTGCGCTGAATTGAGACACATTAGCTCGCCAGCCCATTTTGATATGGCGTAATCGTTCATTTGATAAGTATCTTTTATTTTATTCTCCACCATCACAGCTTCGGTCATTCGACCTTCGTAGTCCCCATAAACTTCTGCTGAGGAAAACGAGATCATCCTGAACTTAAGTTTTTCCTGTAACCGCAAAATGTGCTTTAATCCAATCACATTCGTCTGCCACAAGTTTTCATAATAGGCCTCGCCATTCCACCTGCCATATTCAGCAGCAAGGTGATAAACATAATCAAATGGCCCATGCTCCTCAAAAACCTTTTCTATCTGTCGATAATTTCTCACATCACATCTTACATAATCATCCAGATCTGTGTTATACAAATCACAAGCAATAACACTATTGCCTCTTGAGCGCAGTTCATTACATAAATTTGTGCCAATAAAACCGGCGCCTCCGGTAACTAATACTTTCATTCGCTCCTCCAATCTAAATCGTAATTAATCCACCGCTTATACCTGTGAGAAATGAAAAGGTTGTACCGTTTCTATCGTTAACAAAAGACTATAAATCAGACACGATTTACAGGATATTCAGGATATTTTTTGCCTTTCCTGAAGAAAGGCAAAAAGTCTCAAGCCTCAAACTCCTCTATTTCAAACCTTTCTTTTATAAATGTGTGAGTGGTTGGGTCTTCTGCTGGATGCTCATGGTAAAGTCCACCTTCACCATCTACACCATAAACTCTATCATTTCCTAAAATTAAAGCCATATTCAGTTTGTCCTTCTTGGTATTTCGATAAAGCTGTATGGATATATTTGGAAGAATCTCTATCCTCACCATAAGTGTTACATCGGTAGTATCTATGTTTAATATTTTCAAGCCATATCTGTCGGCAATGTTAAATATATCATGAATTAAGCCAATCATAGCCCATGTCCTTCCACATCCTTCAATTTATGCTCAACATATCTGACTCCTTCAAGGGCATGCTCCCATTCCATGGCATCGGATTCAACATCCCACGAAAACTTCCTTTCCTTGACCACATTGCTGGACTCAAACTTGTCAAAAGTCATTCCATATTTTTTTCTCATGAATTCGTCTGTCATATTGTATCTTATAAGTCGCCTTCTATACTCGTTGATCAGAGCTTCCATGATCTCGTCTATGGGAATCTCTTTTACAATCTTCTCGGCAGTTGCTTCCACATTTGCAGTCATATCTTTCACCTCCCATTTTCCTGCACTAAACAACCAAAATTTTCATTTTATCTTCTTGTATTCAATATCTGGCGGTACAACTTTAAGTATTTATTTATGGAAGTTCTCAGGTGAAAAGTCTGCGATAATCCTCCAAGGCGTATTTTCCAACAATATTTGGCGCTATAATTATTGAAGAATAAGTCCCATAACCTCTTCCAAACAAGTCTCCGTGGATGGTTGCATATTTTTTTGCCGACCTATATGTTTATGGTCTGGAAAGTTCTTCAATTGTGTATGATGCGGCGCATTATCCCAGCCAACTTTCAGTTCATTGGTAGGATTGAGCCAATAGTAACTATATCGTTTAAGAATCTTTCCGGCCCATTGTTCAGTAACGCGCAGATTAGTGCCATCCTTTAGATGCAAAACCACTCGCAACGTTTCTCCATCAAGCTCGACAGGAACAATGCGCTCAACCGTTGCATCGAATTTTTCCTCTATCTCCAGTAAACGCTCAGAAGCCAACATAGTTTACCATTGAACTCCATAGGCGGCTATCATCTCCAAGTCTATGACTTGCTTTCTTGCCTTTTCAAGCGCCTCCGTCCAGTGATGCCACATGATATAGTCTTCGTGCATTTCATGGTCAGCATCATCCGGTAATCCTTTTGTATCCAGCTCAGCCAGGGACATACGGTACTTTTCCTCAAAGAACCGGACTTTGCTTTCAGCCAGAAAAAGCCGTTTCTTCCATTCAGAAAGACGTAATGCAACTCCATGGCTGATGACAGATACCTTCTCTTCATCTGGTAATGATGAAAATTTGCTTTCAATGTTCTCATTTGCGATAGTTCGCATATTAAAACCTCCAGTTTAAGGTATTCCTTAGTCATTTAGCCACAGACCCACACGGAAACACACGGACAAAAGTCTGTGTCAGTCTGTGTGTGTCTGTGGCTAATCCATCATTTTTCTGCGTAATCTGCGAAATCCCTGCCCCGTGGAATCTTTACCATGTTGAATGCTCTTGTCTTTGCTATTCAACCGGGGCGAAGACTATTCCTCTGGGGTGTGGATTAAATTTCTCCCATCTCCCGCAGCCATTCAACAGTCCGCTTCACACCATCCTTCAAGCTGAGTGGCAAATGGCCTGAAACCTCCATAATAGGCCGCATATCAAAAACATATTCCGTACGAATATTGTTAAGCCTGAAACTTGATAGCGGGACACTATGCCAACCAACCGCTTTACAGCAATCGCCAATCCTTGAGGCCAATTTTGTCGTCCAGAGCAGAACATGATGAGGAGGAAAAAGCAATGGCATTGGATGAAGTCGTGAATCAGCAATCCTACAGCGCCGATGACCGGAAGACCCATCATGATGGCCACTTTTCTGGCAGTCAATTCATCGATAATCACCAGTCCGGCGCCCAGTTCCTTGGATAGAACAATGACCTCCGCTTCGCCCTTGTCAAGAGACGGGAGCAGCAACTCAACGTCGGCATGAGATTTGACCTTTCTGGTCTTTATCCAGTTGCTGCGGTTAAGAGCGGGCACATCGGTCCTTCCGTGCTCGTAAAGTTCTTTCGAGACCTCTTGCGGAATCGTGATCTCACCGGTAATATGCCGGAATAGATCTATCTTGCTTATCCTCGAAAAAGCGATAATTGGCGTCGCATTCGAAACAATGATGTCTTTCAACGTTTCAACTCCTCAAGCGTCTCTACTCCCTTCAATTCCTCTTTTAAGGCGCTCTCGTCATAGTCGAAAACCACGCACCCCTCTGCGGCCAGATGATCCATGAAATCAAGACGATTCATTCCAGCAAGCTTTGCCGACTTTCCCAGAGACAGCCGCTTGTTCTTGTAATACTGGACGGCCAGTGAGCGCCTCATATCCGCTTCCAATCCTCCTGCCCCTATTTTCAGGGACGCCAATATATCGACCGGCACATTAAAGGTTAATTTTTCTGTTCTCATATTTACCTCCAGGGTCACATTAAATATTAATTATTCTAGCCTTGATCTTCTCAACTTTTCTTTTCAGTCTTTTATCCTCTGCCACCTCTTTGGCGACTTTATTATATCTCACGGTAATGGCCGCGCCTGATACGCCGCCAAAATAATCGCCCAGTTTGCTGCATGTTGCGCCACTAAGGTCTCTTGCAAGATAGATTGCGAGAACTCGGGCTTTGTTGTTTTTGCGTCCTTTTTCCAGTATCTTTTCTTTACTGCATCCAAATTCATCGCTGACAACCTGAAGAATCTTTTCAAGCGATATTTTTGGCTTGAGTCTCTTGAGCTGCGGAATCTCCTTTTCGTCATTTCTGGCCGAAAGAAAAGTGTCTTTTACCCAATTTATAAAATCGATATCCCCTAAAATAAAACCGCCGATAATATCTTCTTCCGGATCTTTGAGCGCTTTGATCTCAATTCCTTCTACATAGGCTTTATAATTTTTGACCGCTTCCTTTTTCTTTCTTCCGAAAGTAGCCAGCAGCCATCCGGTTTCCAGCCAGTCAGGAGCCTTTATTTTTCCAATAAATGCAGGGTAACTACTCCAGGAAAATTCACCCGGACTGTTCACCATTCCGGCTTTGACAGGGTTGAGGTGAATATAACGGGAAAGGGGCTTGAGGTATTCATCAGCTTCTACCAATACAGACTTGAATCTTCCCTGAAAAAGATGGCCTGATCGCTGACGTTTTTTGTTGTAATATGCGGCATAACTAACGTTAAGCCATTGCATTGCAAGGCTTAGATTGGCTTGAGCGGTCTCTATCAACAAATGGTAATGGTTAGTCATAAGACAATAGGTGTGAATGATTATAGAGAATCGTTCTACCGCCTTTTCAAGGTATTCCAGAAATTTTTCACGATCCCGGATACTATGAAATATGTCCTCACCGGCGTTTCCCCGATTAATCACATGATAATATGCGCCAGGGTACTCCACACGCAATGGCCTTGCCATATATACCGCCAATTTGTTTGAATTTACCCTAACGTTGCAAAAGTCGAGGATGCTGCAGATGCAAGGCGTCAAGGGCGAGGCTGTAATAATTTACGCCGAACCTTTGACAACGCAACAGATGCAGTATCATCGGCTTTCCCGAGGGTAAACAACATGGCTTGTTTTTTTAGTTTTCTGGATATCACTCACTGTCAATTCCACAAAATCGCTCAAAAAGATGGCAAAGAAAGCCTGCTGTTGCTTTTGAGAGCCTTTTGCCATGTTGTTTATGCAACATTAGGGTTTATTGCATGATTTTCATTACCTCTTATAGAAAAACTGATTTGATAAGTCAATAGTTAATATTTAAGATGTGACCCCGTTGTTTTCTTAACTTTCCTGTATGCAGCAAGCGGATCAGAGGCTGAATCATCCATAACATGCACACGCGCCGCCAGATGAACAACCGTGTTAATATCCTCTAAGACATCAGACCAATCGGTTTCAGGGCCGATATCGCCGACCACCACCCTTAGCCCTCCGACATCTGACCTCAGACATCCGATTTCTGTCTTTTCCGCGCCTCTGACAGCTCCCCGCACCTGGTACCCATCAGCCAGCAGCCTCTTGCATAAAGCCTGGCCGATAAAACCGTTTGCGCCTGTTATTAAAATATTCATTACAAATTAATCTTACCCAAATCAGCCTTGAGCAGAAATGGGTAAAGGGAAGATTTCTTCTGTCATTTGTTGTATGATTTTATTACGATCAAACTCATTACATAAGAGCGATTTCATATTATTCTCAAATAACTTTAACTCTTTTGGGGGTGTATTCAGGAAGTTTTCGAACCCTGCTTTTATGTTATCAATATTGTTTGGTTGCGCAACAAAACCAACTTTGTTGTTTGTTACTAAATCAGCGACTTCGCCTTTCATTACACAATAAATTGGTTTGTTGGATGCAAGATATGCTTGGAATTTAGCAGGTACTGTTAAAGAAAAAATTGGCTCATCGATAAGAGATATTATTAAAACATCACTACCTTCAAACCACCTTGGCATTTCCTTTAATGGTTTTCTGCCCCAGAAATAAACATTTGCAATCTTCTCTTCCTTTACAATATCTTTCAGGGTTTCCAGATTTGAACCATCGCCAATGATATTTAGTCTTATTCTGTTACGAGATTCCATCACAAGAGCGAACCCCCTGATCACATTCTCCAGGTTCTGAACTTTTCCTATATTGCCTGCAAATGTAAAATTAAAACCTTCTTTTAAAGACTCATGTGGTATCACATTGTCAAATACCAAATCATCAGGAGCCCATTGAGGGGAAAAGATTATTTTGATATCTGGAACATATTTTTGTATTTTTCGCTTAAACCCTTTACAAGAGACAAATACTGTTTCACAATTCTTGTAGGCAGCCCTTACAAATGAATCCAGCAGCTTTTCATAAAGCGCTCTCTTCTTAAATCCATAAGCATAAACCGAATCTGGCCATATATCTAAAGTCCATATATAAAATTTATTCCCAAAAATCTTTTTAATAAGTATAGCAGGAATTGTCTGGGTCAAAGGCCCAATATGGTAAACAAAAACACTGTTATATTTTCTACCTGTAAACATGGCCACTAAAGATGCGAAAAAAGCAAAACACAAATAATTCAGAACTTTTAAGATCACTCCTTTTTTATAACCCATTAAAGAAAGAACTCTATAAATTTTAATACCTTTCCACTTTTCAGCCTGAAAAAGCTTGTTTCTATATCCTTCATATACCTTGTCAAAAGGATAACTGGGAGTTTGTGTTAATACAGCGACTTCATAGCCTTTAGCTTGCCAGGCTTGTGCCAGATCATTAATCCCAAATTCCTCTGGATGAAAACGTTCTGTGATTATCAGCACACTATCGGTTTTTTTCATTTCTTACCGCGCTGCTCATCCCGGGAGGAAAATCCGACATGTGTTCAATGATCTCCCAATTATCTCTAAACCATTCAATATTTTTCATGAATCCATCTTTAAACTCGACCATCGGACGGTAATTTATCAGCTTTTGAGCTTTTTCAATAGAGGCCAATAGTCTTGGCTTCGTGTCCCACTTCCTCTTTGGCTTATATATTAAATCTGCCTTGTTCCCGGTTGTCTCGTTTACAAGCTTGGCCATATCCAAAATGCTTATTTCCCTACCTGCCGCCAAATTAAAGTTTTCACCAGCTGCTTCCTGATAGAAACCGGATTTTAGAAGACCCTGCACTAAATCCAGAACATAGGCGAAATCTCTGGTCTCTTCACCTGTCCCTGTAATTGGGAGTGACCGACCTTTCATTGCCCAATAGATGAAATTCGGAATTACATTACGATACTGCCCTGGAACCTCCCCGGGTCCATAGGAGTTAAAAAACCGGCAGTTGACTGTCTGCATGTCATAGTGATGAGCATAAAAATTACAGTACATTTCACCTGTCATTTTGTTGATCTGGTAAGGTGTTGTTAAGTGCATTGATATAAAATCTTCTTTCAGGGGCAACTGGGGGTAGGAACCATAGATAGCACACCCGCTTGAGGCGTAAACAAACTTTTCCACTCTGGCAAGCCGCGAATATTCCAATAATTTAATCAGCCCGATGACATCAACTTCAGCTGAAATTTCCGGGTAATCAACTGAATTTTGATTGGCGAAAAAAGCTGCTAAATGAAACACTACAGAAACATCTTCCTTAAAAACCCGTTTTAAATCAATATCACTTCTCACATCACCTTCAATAAATATGATATTGTCTAAAGGAACTACGTTCCAAGGCTTCTTTTCTTTAATGGACGACAAATTATCTAATATAATAACTTTGCCGCCCGATCCCACCAATTCTGATAGGGCGATTATCAGATTGCTGCCGATAGCGCCCGCCCCGCCTGTCACCAAAACATTTCTGCCCTTATAATATCCAGTAAGCTCTGGATCTAAACCCAATTTCACCAGGTATTCATTCACCCATTGGATTCTCTTTTCGTTACCGCCGCTCATTTGCATCTCCCAAATAGTTTAGTTTTGAATTTGACAGGATTTACGGGATTTTCAGGATTTTCTTTTATTTTGTCAGTTTCCTGATGAAACTGACAAAGCTAAATCCGCCTGCGGCGGAAAAGAATAAACTGGGAATTTCTTCATAGAACGATAACATTACACAAACTGAACAAGAGCTAAAAGTTTTTTTGTTTTTTTATATCCTGTCTATCCTGTTAATCCTGTCAAATATTTTTCCGAAATACTCCGATATTATTTCAACTATTCTTTTGCTCGCCTTCCCGACCCCATAGGGATTTACAACAGTTGACATGCACTTATATTCATCACTATTATCCAGAAGTTTCTGGGTTTCGGTCACGATGCTTTCAATATCCGTCCCCACCAATCTTGCCGATCCAGCCTCTATCCCTTCAGGCCTCTCCGAAGTATCACGCATTACAAGTACGGGCACTCCGAGAGTTGGAGCTTCCTCCTGGATACCCCCTGAATCCGTAAGGATAAGATCGCTCTGGCTCATTAAAAAGACAAAGGGCTCATAATCAAGCGGAGGTATCAGATGAATATTATTCACATCTCCTAAAATTGAATATACAGGTTCCTGAACATTAGGGTTCAGGTGGACAGGATAGACAATCTGTACATTATGGTTATTCCCGGCCAATATACACAACGCCTTGCAAATCCTTTTAAATCCTTCGCCAAAATTCTCCCGCCTGTGCCCAGTCACCAGGATCAGTTTAGATTTATTAGTATCAGCGGGTAATAATACTATATTCCACTTCTCCTCAAAATACCTCAATAGCTCCCTTCTCTTGACTTCTGACCTCTTTACCCCGTGGAATGCTTTTTTCTTTTCTATTTCACTGGGGTGACTTCTGACTTCTGCCCCTTGCCCCCTGACAACTGTGATCAGTGCGTCAATTACCGTGTTTCCCGTTACAAAAATAGAATCCTTATCAAATCCTTCTTCGATTAAGTTCCTCTTCGCACCTTCAGTAGGCGCAAAATGAAAATCAGCCATAACGCTTGTCAGCCTGCGATTTATCTCCTCAGGGAAAGGACTGTACCTGTTTTTTGTGCGCAATCCTGCTTCTATATGGGCTACCGGTATTTTCAAATAAAAAGCCGCCTGGGCGGCGGCAAACGTAGTGGTTGTGTCTCCCTGAACAAAAACAAGATCGGGATTTTCTTTTTCCATCACCTCAGTGATTCCAAGAAGGGCATTAGCCGTCAATTCGGGCAATGACTGTCTTTCTATCATTATATCAAGATCATAATGTGGCTTTATATTAAACAGTCCAAGTACCTGGTCCAGCATCTCCCTGTGTTGCGCAGTTACACAAATACGGGTATCAAATTTTTCTCCATTTCGTTCACATTCCTTAATAACTGGGGCCATTTTTATAGCCTCCGGTCTGGTCCCGAAGACAAACAACAGCTTTATCGTTTTACTTTTCATGCGGAATATTACTTTCTGTTAGGAAATTCTTAGACAGATTGACTGGATTGACATGATAATTTTCTTCATCCTGTTGACATCTATAAACATCAAGTTTATTTGCGAAGCAATGACTCTTTTTGTCCAGCGAAGTCCGCTGGGCAAATGTCTGTGTCAGTCTGCGTGTGTCTGTGGCTAATTTATCCAAAAGCGGAAAATTCTGTCAAATATTTTGCCCTTTAAATCCGGTAAAACCATTTCATCCACTCAACCGTTCTCTTTATCCCTTCTTGCGGGTCGACTTGAGGGTTATGTTTTAAATCTCTTACAGCTTTTGAAAAATCCATTGTTTTCACTTTTGTTGTAAACGGTTCAGCTTCCTTATAGGTTACAAGTGATTCATTGGCGCCGACAGCCTCTAAAATCAAATCGGAATATTCCTTTATATCCATTTCCCACTCTGATCTGCCGCCTACATTATAAACCTCCCCCGGAATAAAATTATCTACAATATTCGCAAATGTTCTGCAGGTATCTTCAACATAATCTATGATCCGCTTGTGACCTTCATAAACCGTGTATGGTTTGCCGTGCAAAGAGTGATAAATGAATTTTGGAATAAAGCCTCTATATGGAGTATATTCTTCATGCGGGCCATAACAGTTAACTGGACGAACCCTTACTGTTTCAGTTCCAAACATTTCTGCTGAATTGAGACACATTAGTTCACCAGCCCATTTTGAAATGGCATAATCATTCATCTGATAAGTATCTTTTATTTTATTCTCCACCATCACGGCTTCAGTCATTCGACCTTCGTAATCCCCATAAACCTCTGCTGAGGAAAACGAGATCATCCTGAACTTAAGTTTTTCCTGTAACCGCAAAATGTGCTTTAATCCAATCACATTCGTCTGCCACAAGTTTTCATAATAGGCCTCGCCATTCCACCTGCCATATTCAGCAGCAAGATGATAAACATAATCAAATGGCCCATGGTCATCAAAAACCTTTTCTATTTGTCGATAATTTCTCACATCACATCTTATATAATCATCCCTATCTGTGTTGTACAGATCACAAGCAATAACCTTATTGCCCCTTGCTCGCAGTTCGTTACATAAATTTGTGCCGATAAACCCGGCGCCACCTGTAACTAATATTTTCATTCTATCCTCCGATAAAAGAGCAGTCCATAAAAGAATTTATCTTAAATATTTCTTTGCCAGTTTTCTCACTTTTCTCCTCAATTCTGTAATATTTTTGTTGCTTGTGGTTGGGTCTAAAAGTTTTGAAATGGGGTTTCTTAATAAAAAGAATATGTTGAGTAAAGATTTCTCCAATAATAGGGGCATTCTTATTCTTGAAAATAGTAGCCGTGTGTAAAAAAACAAATTCATCAACTCAAATTGTTTTTTTATTTCTTTATGAGACATAAACAATTCTTTCAAAGAAGGACTTTCTAAATAACCCGAAACAGAATTGGTTTTATCTAATAACAAATCATACTTTAGGCACAACTGATGAAGCATAGTCCCTGGATATGGATAAAAATAAAAACATTTTCCAAAATTTGGTCGTAGTTCTAAATTTAAATCAAGCGTATCTCTTGCCATTTCTTTTGTTTCAAAGGGTAAGCCAACAACATTAAAAGAGAAACCACTAATCCCGTGTTTTTTAGTTATATAAAAAGCTTCTCGTATTTTTTTATTCGAATGTTTCCTGTTAAGTATATGTTTCCTCAACCATTCATTTCCGGATTCTACACCAAAATCAATAGACAGACATCCTGCATACTTAAGATGTTGAACTACCTGATCAGTAATTGTTTCAACCCTTGCATTACATATAAAAGGCAAATCTACTTCTTTTTTGTAAATCTCACAAAATTTCGCCAACCATTTTTTATCCAACGTAAAGGTATCATCAGCAAAAGCGATCTTACGTGTATCTGGATATATAGACAAATTATTCTTGATGATATTTATTGAATGCTGAACTAAAGGGAAGCGCACGTATTTGTTTTTATTTGGATAAACTTGGCGAAGGACATGATTGCAGCAATAATGACAGCTATAAGGGCAACCCCTGCCTAACATCATCGGAAAACAGTCACCATTTTCAGAAATAATTTTATCATAATTAAAAAAAGTGTAATCAGGTAAGGGCAAATTATCAATATGTTGCAAAGGTAAAATAGGATTTTTTACTATTCCTTCTTTTGTCTTGAAATAAAAACTCGGAGAAGAAAGATAATCCTCATTATTATCTAATTTACAGCATAACTCTTTTATAGGAATTTCGCCTTCGCCTACACATATTCCGTCTATCTCAGGAAATTCTTTAAATATGTTTTCTTTAACTAAAGTACAGTGAACCCCTCCCGCAATTATTAATTTTGAAGACAACTTAGCCATCTCAAAAAAACGTCTGACATATTTTTTCTGATTGGTTGCAAAAGATAATCCAATTAAATCGTGGGATTCTTTTTCCAAAAAACTTACTATCTGATCAAAATCATTTTCATTTGCCAAATGGTAGAGGACGACTTCATGATCGGCATTTTTTAGTGCCCCAATAATATAGGCAAGACCGTGATGGAAACTTGGATAATAACCTGTGTTGAGATCAAAATATATTAAGCAAACTTTTGCCATAAGCTATTCACAATTGTCGATATTACCGAAAATTTCATTTGTCATAATCCGTGCTTTGACATTTAGAATGGACCACTTCTGCAAGAAAAGAAAACGTCTCTCTTGCACAACGTTCCCAGGAATATTTTTTAGCACGATTGTAAGATGTCGAAGCACAGTGTTCTCGCAAATCTATACTTTCAACCAAGGTGCGCAATGCTTCTGCGATCTCGTATGGCGATTCTGGATCGAAGTAAACGCCACCGTTCCCCAGAACTTCCGGCATCGGACCAAATTTAGAACATGCAATAGGAAGCCCTGCTGCCATGGCTTCCAGCAGAATATTGGGCATATTCTCGCAACTTGAAGCAAAAACAAATGCATCCGCTCCCTGATAAACTTCCGACAGTTTATTATAGGGCAAGAAACCTTTGTAGTTTATGAAAGATCCATTAGAATCCATCCGTTGCACCGTTTTTTTGAATCTGCGCATGGCCTGCGGATAAAAAGACCCGACAAAATCAATGGCAACAGGAAAACCTTTAGCTATCAGAGCAGCCACAGCCTCCGCAACATGCCACTGGTGTTTGTAAACATCCACGTTAGACACATAGAGCAGTCGAAAAGGTTTAGTCTGTGAATAAGAGTCAAGTGGCTTCTGTTTTCTTGGCGGTAAAAAAAAATCTTTATTAATACCGTGAGGCACTATCGCTGTTCGTGACGGCTTTTTTTTTAGTTGTTCACAGACACTTTTTTTTGCATATTGAGTTAGGAAAATAAGACCATCTGCTTTTTGAAAACTCATCCTTTGAACAGTATTAAGCAATTTAAGCCTCAACTTCATTGACACCGTTTCATACCTTGCAGCCTCTTCCATCGCAAGCGGAAGCAGATTCTGTGACATGGTTACAGTTGGAACAGATACGCGTTTTGGTAAAGTTCCTCCTGGAGAGAACAGTAGCGCGCAATTATGTTGTTTCAATAATTTTGGCAATATAAATTGCTGCCACCAAACGCGCTGAGGTAATAAACTGTCAAGAATCGGCACATGAATTTTTTCCAACCATGATTGATCACGCAATCTTGAAAGAGGATTTGTTCCTCCCCAGGCAATAACCCGTTTGAAGCCAAAATCATGCGGTTGAGCACACTTCGAGACTTCAGAAAGGTGTGTTATCCCACCGCCAGAGCGAATGTTTGATGCATCAATGCCAAGGATCATTTACTGAATTTCATTAATAAGCAGGTTTGAAATTCTCATAAATTATTTATGCTTCGTTGTTAAGAATTCCCTGAATTGATTGTTGTTAAATTTATATATCGAAGCAAAATACGGTTGTCTGTTAAATGGATTTCTTG
>JACNLL010000003.1 GCA_014381545.1 Candidatus Desulfaltia bathyphila | reverse complement strand
ACAACCGGATAAGATCGTGGTTCGCTTCGCTCTCACGGATCTATCCTTATTCGTTATTTACTTATTTATGGATGTCCCGGATATTTTTCCTTAAGATCTCACATCATGTTTTCGAAACGCATAATTACATGGGCCCCTGATTCTCCCTTTTGACTGACTCCCTCTTTATACATTTCGCTCAATTGAGGTTTATTATGTTTTTTCAATACCCCATCCGTTTGCAGCGGGGAGCTTCATTATTCCTCAAGATATGCCTCCAAGATTTTTAGGGCCTTTTTGAGATTTGGTATGTCACGGTTGGCTATTAAACCGAATATTTCGTTTTTAATCCTTTCTTTTTCTTGATCTCCATCAGATGGAAAGTAGAAAAGTTCTGCCAATGAAATTCCCATAGCATCAGCTATCTGACCAAGGATTTTTATACTGGAGTTCTTTAATCCCCGCTCAATTTCACCCAAAAATTTATAACTTATTTGAGCCCTTTCGCTCAATTCCTCCTGGGTTAAATTTCTCTGTTCCCTTAAGATCCTGATCTTTCTTCCTAACTTCTTTAATAGCTCTTCCAACGATATTCCTTTCCTATCCCTTATTTCGAGATCATTTTTAAAGCATTATAGGTGACATCAATTTTGATAAAACCCTTTATAAGTTATTTTTTTGTTGACCTTAACACCTATATGTGTTATAAAATTTTAAAAGTAACTTAATTTTTTTCTTACAAAAAGAAAAAGGGAGGAAAAGGGATGAAGAAAAAAGTTGTTGTCGTGTTTTTCGTGGTAGCTCTTTTGCTGTTTTTGGGTCAGGTCAGTTTTGCCCAGGAAGCAGGGAAGCTTGGTATTGGAGCAAGGGTTTCCTACGTGAATTATTCCGGGGATGATTTTATTAACACGCATGACGAAAGAGTTAACGTGGATTTCGATGAAGTTGCCATGTACGGGTTAAATGTCACCTATTTTTTCCATAAATATTTTTCTACTGAATTGAGTGTTGATTACGCCAAAGGAGATGTGTGGGTAAGTGGCACTTTTAATGGTGTTGCTACGAACCAGATTGACGGTGAATTTACTCAGATTCCGGTTCTTTTAACAGGACGTCTCCATATTCCCGTCAATAATATTGTAAGCCCTTACGTGGGCGCTGGTGTGGGGTACTATTTCAATGACTATGATCCAAAAGAAGCTGCCGACAAATGTACAGCTGATGACAGTTTTGGATTCCATGTAAATGCAGGCGTTGAATTCTTTCTTGCGGAAAATTACGCCGTCAACCTGGACTTAAAATACGTTTGGAACGATGTTGATTTCCCAGACCCAGGTGAGCCGACAGTAGAACTTTCTATGGACGTATTCGTCGCAGGCATAGGTTTTAAGTATTACTTCTAAAATGCTAAGAAAGACTCGGAACCTGCGGCGCATCCATTTGCAACTCAGTTATCGGCTTAGTATATTGATATTGCTCCCTAAATTGAGCCAAATCTCAATTTAGGGAGGGGCCAGCGATCAGGGATCAGCTCAAAACGCCCTTGAAACTGCGCCTGTGTATGGGGCAGCACCCAAATTTATTGATAGCCTCCTTATGAGCTTTTGTTGGATATCCTTTGTGCCTGGCGAATTCAAACTCCGGATAATAATTGTGATACATCACCATAAGCTGATCTCGGGTTACCTTGGCAATAATTGAGGCGGCGGCAATGGAGATGCTCAGAGAATCACCCCTGATAACCGGCTCCTGTGGCAGGTTTGAAGATATTCGGAATTTGCCGTCGATAAGAAGATAATCCGGTTGGGGTTTAAGATTTTCAACCGATATTGCCATGGAAAGGAGTGATGCCTGCAGGATATTGATACGGTCAATTTCTATCGAGTCAACTATACCTATACCTATGGAAACCGCATGCTCGTAGATCATTTCGTACAGATATGACCGTTTTTTGGGTGTTAATTTCTTTGAATCACATATGCCGGAAACAGGTAAAGTCACGGGCAGTATAACTGCTGCGGAAACAACAGGGCCGGCCAGGGTGCCCCGGCCGGCTTCATCAATGCCGGCAATTTTGGAAAAGCCTTTTGCAAAACTTTTTGTTTCAAAGGACCACAGGTCAGGTTTCATGGAGTCCATAGAAGGCTATTAGTTGAAACGCCGTTCCTTTATTCTGGCGGCCTTTCCTCTCAGCTTGCGCAGATAATAGATCTTTGCGCGCCGCACACGGCCTTTGGAAACAACCTCGATTTTATCGATAAGCGGTGAATGGAGAGGGAAGATACGCTCAACACCTATGCCGTACGAAACCTTGCGTACTGTAAATGTAGCGTTAGTTCTGCCTTTGCGTTTGCTTATTACAACCCCCTGAAAGGCCTGAATGCGCTCTTTTCCGCCCTCCTTTATCTTGACATATACCTTAACAGTATCTCCTGGAGCAAAAGCAGGCAAATCAAGCCGCATCATTTCTTTTTCTATCTGTTCTATTGTTTGCATAATATTATCCTCAACTGAACTTTTTAATCTCCCATAAGTCTATCAAGTATAATCGCTGCCGCAGACCGAACCGAAAGGTGATTATAGCCGGTATTACCCTTAATCGGTTCAAGTATGTAGTCGGCGCCGGCAATAAAATCTTCCGACAGCCCCCATGCTGTGCCAAAAACCAACAGATAGGGCTTGCCGCTTTTAAGTATTTCACGAAACTTTCCAAAATTTATGCTGCGATGACTATCCCTGGCGCAAGTAGCAACGATTTTTGGCTCCCCTTCACCATTGCTGCGAATATGGTCTATGACATCATCCAATGAGTCTTTTATACAGATCAGTTCAAGGGCTTTACCCCTTTCAGGATTATATATTGAGCCGTATCCGCTTAGCCAGTGTGAAACTATCTTTTCGACTAGGAGCTTGTCCGAGAATAGCCTTATTCCAGCAAAAAAGTTAAGATAATATTT
>JACNLL010000095.1 GCA_014381545.1 Candidatus Desulfaltia bathyphila | reverse complement strand
CACCCGTTCCCATCCCGAACACGGAAGTTAAGCTCTTCAGCGCCGATGGTACTGCATGGGCGACTGTGTGGGAGAGTAGGGCGCTGCCGAAAAATTATTTGCAAACCCGGAATCATTTATGGTTCCGGGTTTTTTATTTGAGAGTCTCTATTTATGTGTACTTATTCAATAGCCCATTTAAGCAGCAAGCTTCCTGATGTAAAACCGGCGCCGAATGTTGAAATAATTATCCAGTCACCTTTGCTCATCATTCTTTTTTGGTAAGCTTCCGACATGGCAATCGGTATTGTGCCTGCCGTTGTATTGCCGTATTTTTCAATATTGATTACTACCTGATCATTACTAAGCCCTATCTTTTTTGATACAGCATCGATTATTCTGCGGTTGGCCTGATGTGGGATAAGCAGTTTGACATCTTTGTTTTTGAGTTTGTTTTTTTTCATAATTTTTAGAGAAATATCCGCCATTTCGGTTACAGCATACTTAAAGATTTTTTTGCCGGCCTGATAAATATAGTGCTTTTTTTTATCCACGGTTTCATGAGAGGCAGGCATTAAACTGCCTCCAGCCGGCATATTAAGGTATTTTATGCCTGAACCGTCAATATGGAAAATAAAATCTTCCACTCCGAGATCATCCTCATCTGATGGTTCCAGCAGAACAGCTCCGCCGCCATCTCCAAATAGAAGGCAGGTGTTTCTGTCTTCATAATCAAGGATAGAGCTCATTTTATCTACCCCGATTACCATAACCTTTTTATGTTTTCCGGTTTCAATAAATTTTGAAGCGGTTGCTAAAGCGTAAACAAACCCTGCGCAGGCAGCGTTGATGTCAAATCCCCAGCATTTAGCGGCATTGAGTTTGCTTTGAACAAATGCCGCTGTCGGGGGAACAAGCATATCTGGAGTTGATGTTGCAACAATGATTAAATCAAGTTCATCTGCCGCAGTATTTGTCTGCTTAAGCACTTTCTTCGCAGCTCTTACAGCCATATAAGATGTCCCTTTATCTTTTCCCAGAATCCTTCTTTCCTTTATTCCTGTACGGCTGACAATCCACTCATCATTTGTATCCACCATTTGTTCTAAATCTTTATTTGTTAGTTTTCGAGTTGGAACAAAATGTCCGACTCCGGTTATGATAGCCCGCATTAGTAAAACCTCCTAAAATGTAATTTGAACCGCAAAAGCGACTGCCAACCCAATCCCGCTTCAGCGGGTTGCGGAGAGCTTTAATTAAGATACTCAAGTTTCGCACTCTGCTATTCCTCAAAAGCGTTAGACGGTAAGGGCCAAAATAAATTTTTAAAGCGAAATATTATACCTTAAGCTTCGACAACGGCACCAATAACAAACATTAAGACAATGCTTGAAACCACGTATGAGTTCAGTAAGTTATATATCCTTTGTGCCTGTCCTTGGCACAAGTCGTGGAGCGCTGGTTAAAAAAGACAGATAAATCATTTCGCTTGAAAAATTGAATTTGGTTCCTTTACCACCTTGACTTTGATAGAAATCAAGGGTGCGAAACTTGAGTAAGATACTTTCTTTTAAGATTCAATATGTTTCTGACAGGTTTCTTGCCTTTTTCCGTTACCTGGTTAGAAGCTTTAAGCTCATTTAATATTTCATTAAATGCAAGCTCAATATTTGGACCTTTATGACATATAAGGGCAATGTCTATATCAGCCGCCAGAATCCGCCTGATTATTGTTTTGATGTCAAAACGCTCTTTTATTGCCCCCATGTCCAGATCGTCTGTAATAACAATTCCGTTAAACCCCATCTGTTTCCGCAAAATATCGACAGCGATACGGCCGGATAAACTCGCAGGCCAATCAGGATCGATTTGTTTGTAAAGTATATGCGACAGCATAATGCCGGCCACATCATGTTTTATAGCGGCCTTAAACGGCAAAAGATCAACAGATTCCATAGAGGTTAAATCTGTTTTTAAAGTCGGCATGTCAAGATGCGAATCCAAGGTAGTGCGTCCTATTCCAGGGAAGTGTTTTGCAACAGCCATAATTTTATTTTGTTGTAAATTTTCTATTACCTTGATGCCCAGCTTTGATATCCAGGCAGGATCACTGCCAAAGGCCCTGCCTGCCATTACACTGTTTATCCCTTTTTGAGCCACATCCAGAACAGGGGCCATGTTCATGTTTATTCCAACCTCTTTAACCTCTTTTGCTGTAACCCGTGCAAAGTTAATGGCGTCTTCTTCCCCTTTCATTTTTGGATTGCCAGGGAACTGAGTAAAAGGGGGTTTTAGCCTGGCTACCTGTCCGCCTTCCTGGTCAACGGATATAAATAGTGCCGGCTGTCCGCATTTTAATGCGTATTCCTGTGCGGATAAGCACAGGTCTTTGATTTGCTCTGGAGAAGATAAATTTCTGGCAAAAAGAATTATTCCTCCAACCTTTATTGTATCGATCAGCAATTTAAGGTCGTCATTTAGTCCGGTTCCGTCAAACCCGACCATCAGACGTTGTCCAGCCAACTGTTCATTTGAAAGGTCTTTAATCTCCATATATTGCTACTAGATTCTAATTTTAGCCTCGGTTTTTTCCGGATGCTTTTGAGGATGCTTATATCGGTGCATTGCAGGTTTCGCTATTCGAGAAAGCAAATGAGGCAAATCCGAGTCATTCCAAACAGACTTAAATGCATCGGAAGAAAGAAGCCGCTCGCTCAGAACATAGTATGGTTCGCTGTTTGGCATTAATGCTACGTCTTCATATTCAAAGCCGAATTTTTCAGGTAAAATACTTTCTAATAATTCCTTGACAGTATAAATAAAAAACTTTTTAACATCCTCGGTAGATTCAGCCTTATTAATTTTTTGTCGGAAGTTGGGAAGAACTTTTTGCTCATACTTAGAGAAAGAAATTTGTTTTGTCATGTTATATCTCCCGATTATATAAAGTATTTTTATTTCATTACTATGAAATAATACACAGCTCTATTTCCTTTGCAGCATCGTATA
>JACNLL010000026.1 GCA_014381545.1 Candidatus Desulfaltia bathyphila | reverse complement strand
CAAGCCTTGGACTTGCCGAGTGAGGCACAGATTGTATTAGGACTCTCTCCGTTCCTGAATCGTTGTACTGCCAGTAACCGTTGCTGTTTTATTTTATTTTCCATGAACACCTCCTGAGTTAATAGGTGCCCATGAGCATAAACGTGATAGCTATTCGATTGTCAAAGAACTATTAATAAAAGTCCACGATGTCGTGGCACATCTCGCAGTCCACGATGTTGTGGCACTTACCAGTTAGGTGTTAAGTGTTAGGGATCAGGGAGAGAGATTATAAATTTTGCAAAATCGAGGGGGGAGGTGTTATGAAAAAAGGATTCTATTTTAGCCTCGTGGTGATAATATCTTTTTGTGCGCTTGGAATGGGAGGTATGGGAGAAGGGGACGCTATAACTGTGCCTGAGCCCGAAGAAAACTACTCGGTAACTCTTATAGACCAGTCTGACGTGTCGATTGAGCTTGAGAAATTTTCCTGTGACGGGCTGACCTGTCTTACAGGTAAACTGGGCAGGGTTGAAATATCTATCGACTTTGACAAGATAAACTCTGTTTTTTTTCTATTACAGGATAAGGATGTTAATGCAAAGGTGAATTTAAAAGACGGGAAGGTCGTCGAGCTTGTTGTGGACAAGAAAAAACCCTGCTATGGCGTAGCTTCATTTGCAGATATCAGAATAGAGATGCAGGATATAAAAAGGATCACTATTCGTGAGAAGATATCTAAAAAGGATTGATGAATACTAAATACTTATATATTAATACCATCGGATGTCAGATGAATGTTTATGACTCCGAACAGATTTCAAAGGTATTAAAACCATTACA
The DNA here is from genome assembly GCA_014381545.1 of Candidatus Desulfaltia bathyphila. Classification (GTDB taxonomy): domain Bacteria; phylum Desulfobacterota; class Desulfobacteria; order Desulfobacterales; family ETH-SRB1; genus Desulfaltia; species Desulfaltia bathyphila. The sequence goes on along the minus strand of JACNLL010000026.1, from coordinate 56,957 downwards.
ATATAAAATGACCTCATCCCCTGAGATTGCCGACCTGATTATTGTTAATACATGCGCTATCAGGGAAAAGGCGGAGCAGAAAGTGTTCAGCTTTTTAGGCCGTCTTGCGCGCCTTAAAAGAAAAAAACCTGATCTTATTTTAGGGGTTGGTGGATGTGTGGCGCAACAGGAAGGGCTTAATATGCTGGAACGTGTGCCGTACCTTGACCTTGTTTTCGGGACCCATGCCATTGGCCGCCTGCCGGGTATGATTGAACGGATAGAGGCTAAAAAATGCCGCATTGTCGACATTGAAATGCCGGAAGGAATAGACGAATCTGTTTTTAGCGCTGATATGGATGATAAGGGCAGGGTTGCAAGCTTTGTAACCATAATGCAGGGCTGTGATAATTATTGCACATACTGTGTGGTTCCCTTTGTGAGGGGCAGGGAGGCGAGCAGGAGCCCTGAGAAAATAGTTGGCGAGATCCGCGGCCTTGTTGAATCCGGCATAAAAGAGGTTACCCTTCTTGGGCAGAACGTAAACAGTTTCGGTAAGAAGGAAGGGTTGTGTTCATTCCCCGAACTGCTCTCTCTTATTAATGAAATTGACGGTCTTTTAAGAATCAGATTTACTACTTCACACCCAAAGGATCTTTCAGATGATTTAATTTATGCCTTTAAAAACCTTGATAAATTATGTAGTCATATACATTTGCCTGTACAATCAGGCTCGGACAGGGTATTAAAAAGGATGAACCGGAAATATTCCAGGGATTATTATCTTGCAAAGGTGGATAAACTGCGAAATATTTGTCCGGAAATAGCCATTACTTCCGATTTTATTGTAGGTTTTCCAGGGGAGACCGAGGATGACTTTAATGAAACGCTGGACTTGATCAAAACACTGCAATATGATGATATATTTGTCTTTAAGTATTCCGATCGGCCAAATGTACCTTCAGCTCTTTTTCACGACAAGGTTTCTGAACAGGATAAGAAAGACAGGTTGATTGAATTATTGAAATCACAGGAATATTATACAAAAAAAAAGAACGAAGTTCTGGTTGGATCGCCCCAATCAATACTTGTAGAAGGGCTAAGCAAAAAGCAGATTAAAACTGATGTAAACAGCAAGAATATCCAATGGACCGGAAGGACATTAACAAACAAGATCGTAAACTTTATTCCAAACAATGATGTTTCTTTTCGTGATGAAAATTTTTCAGGCAAGATAATGAATGTAAGGATTGAAAAAGCATTGTCGCATTCTCTTCAGGGGATACCGATTATGACCTAATGAATTTGACTTTTCAGGAGTTCATCAAAGAATTGCTGGGTTGAAAGGAGAAAAAAGATTATGCTGCACAGGGTAAGCATAGCAGGCTTGACTATGGATCCGACATCAAACACACCGATTATTATTTTAAAATCGGAGGAAGATGGCCGGGTTATTCCAATATGGATTGGATTGCTCGAAGCAACCTCCATAGCTTCGAGTATACAGAATATAAAGTTCGATCGTCCCATGACACATGATCTTTTCAAGAATTTTACCAGTATGCTTGATATTGATGTGCCAAAGGTTGAGGTATGTGATTTAAAGGATAATACCTTTTATGCCAGAATATATTTTGCTTCCAAAGAGAAAAATTTCAGTGTGGATGCCCGCCCGAGTGACGCAATAGCCATTGCTTTGCGGTTTAGCGCTCCTATTTATGTCAACGACGAGGTTATTGCTAAATCAAAGCAGAAAGATGTTAAAGCAGAAGCCGTGGACAAAAGCGAAGAAGGAAAAAAATGGGCGGAATATCTTGAACAACTTTCTTCAGAAGATTTCGGCAAATATAAGGTATAGAAAAGGATTAAGGATTATAGGATTATAGGATTACAGGATTAAGAGGATAATAAATCATGATTGATCTTCATACCCATTCAATTTTTAGCGATGGGGCTTTGATTCCGTCCGAGCTTGTCAGGCGCGCTGAATTTGCGGGGCTAAGAGGAATCGGGATTACCGACCATGGTGATTTGTCCAATCTCGACCTTATAATTCCCAGGATAGTCGCAATAGCGGAAGAGCTAAATAGAGTCGTAAAGATAAAGGTCATTCCAGGCATAGAAATTACACATGTTTACCCTTCCTTGATAGCGAATAATGTCAGAAAAGCGCGTTCTCTGGGTGCAAAGATCATCATCGTTCATGGCGAAACAATTGTCGAACCGGTTGCTGCCGGTACCAACAGGGCTGCTCTGGAAGCAGATATCGATATACTTGCGCATCCGGGTCTGATTAGTGAAGAAGAGGTTTTAACAGCAAAAGAAAAAGGGATTTTTTTGGAGATATCGGCACGTAAGGGGCATTCTTTAACCAACGGACATGTTGCAAAGCTTGCCGGTAAAATTGGCGCAAAGCTTGTAATTAATACTGACGCGCACGATCCTGGTGATTTAATCGATAAAAGCATGGCGCAACGCATTGTTTGCGGCGCTGGTTTGACTGAGAATGACTTTGAAATGATGCAACAAAATGCATCTTTTTTTCTATGATTATCTATAAATACGTCGTAGCAACCTATCTGAGTAAATTAAAATACCAGGATGTCAGACCGGGTCCAAAAAAGATATAGGTGATAGCGCCTATAGATAGAAACGGGCCGAATGGCACGGCGACTTTCATTCCCTTTTTCGTGCGCAGCATGATTGTGATTCCGACAAGAGTTCCGATAAGAGATGAAAAAAAGATTGTAAAGAGTATACCTTCCCAGCCAACGATTATTCCAATCATAGCCATGAGCTTTATGTCTCCGCCTCCCATGCCCTCGGCCTTTTTAATTAGATAATAGATCCACCCAACCAACAGGAGAGTTCCTCCTCCGGCAAGAAGTCCCAGCAGAGATTCCTTGTATGTTATTGACGGGAGGGCAAAGGATGCCAGGAAGCCTGCAGGTATGCCGGGAATAGTTATTATATCCGGTATGATCTTATGATTAATATCGATAAAGGTTATTACGAGCAGGGCTGTAATGAAAGCAAAGTAAACAAGTGCTTCGAGAGTAGGCCCAAACTTGAGAAATGTGCAGAGCGCAAAAACGCCGCTCATAATTTCCACAAGCGGATAACGGTAAGATATTGGCTTATTACAATGGCGGCATCGTCTTTTAAGCAGGAGATAGCTTAAAACAGGAATATTGTCGTAGAATCGTATTATACTGCCGCAATTTGGACAGATTGAACGAAGTGGATCAATGATTGATTTCGAGGCCGGCAGCCTGTATATACACACATTTACAAAGCTTCCCAGACACATGCCGAATATAAAAATTATTATTTGGACCAGGCAAGAGAACATTTTGTTCCTCAATCAAAATTTTAAATATTATAACCTAAGTTGAGCGATTTATTGCGAAGATATGTGCCGAGATCTTGATGCATAAGGGTTTGCGAAAACCACAGGCATACCCGTGGATATGTCGAGGATTTTTGCGAATCCCTGATGCGCAAGAGATTGGTGCAGATCGAGTAAAAAATCGCTTAATTTAGGTATAAGTATGTTTCATTGAAAAATCAAGATTGATATTGTCAAAGATAAATTATGTTTTATAATATTAGTTTTGAGTTTAAATTCTTCGCCTGTAAATAACTTTAAGGTTTTTTAGGCTGTTATGAAGGGGAATATATTATAAGGAGAAATTATGGCTGAATCTGACAAAGATGACCTTATCAGCATTATTGACGGAAATGTAAGGGATGCCGACATACCTGCTGTTTTACCTTTAATGCCTGTTCGTGATGTAGTGATTTTTAACGATATGTTGCTGCCTCTTTTTGTTGGACGTGAAAAGTCGGTGCGTGCTGTAGAAGAGGCTGTAACAAAGGACAGTTTTTTAATGCTGGTTACCCAGAAGGATCCAAATGTTGAGGCCCCCAAGCCCAGTGAAATCTACAGGGTTGGAACCGTCAGCCGTATCCTTCGCATGTTAAAGCTTCCTGACGGCAGCGTTAAGGCCCTTGTGCAGGGAGTTTCCAAAGCCCGGATTGTAAGGTATGTAAAAAGGAAGGATTTGTATCTTGTAAAAATTGAAATTATTCCTGAAAATCCTGTAAGAAAAATAAGCCTTGAAGTTGAGGCTATGATGAGAAATGTCCGGGACTATTCCAAAAAAATCCTGGCGCTCCGCGGGGAATTAACAGGTGATGTGAGCAGTATTCTGGAAAGCATAAATGATCCCGGCAAGCTTGCCGATCTTGTCGCATCCAATTTAAAGCTGAAAATAAAGGAGTCGCAAACAGTGCTGGAACATATCGATCCTGTAAAGCGCCTCAACAAAACAAACGACCTGCTTTCCCGTGAAGTTGAGCTTTCATCCATCCAGGCCAAGATTCAGTCTGATGTCAGGGATGAAATTTCTAAAAATCAGCGAGATTATTTTTTAAGGGAGCAGATGAGAGCTATCCATAAGGAATTGGGTGAGCAGGATGAAAGGAAACAGGAGATAACCGACTACAAAAAAAGGATCAAAAAAGCAAAGATGTCAAAGGAGGCGGAGAAAGAGGCGAAAAGACAGTTAAAAAGACTGGAACAGATGCATCCCGACTCTGCGGAGGCTTCGGTAATACGAACCTACCTGGACTGGCTTGTTGATATGCCCTGGAGCATAACGACCAAAGATGTAATCAATATAAAGAACGCAAAAAAGCTGCTTGATGCGGACCATTATGCTCTTGACAAGGTAAAGGATCGCGTGCTGGAATATTTAAGTGTTCGTAAGCTTAACCCTGAGAGCAAAGGCCCGATTCTTTGCTTTGTCGGCCCCCCGGGCGTTGGAAAGACCTCGATGGGGCGTTCGATTGCTAATGCCATGAAACGAAAATTTGTGCGCATTTCTTTGGGCGGCATACGTGATGAAGCAGAAATAAGGGGCCATCGTCGTACATATATAGGGGCTTTGCCGGGACGCATATTGCAGGGGTTGAAACAGTGCGGCACAAAGAATCCTGTTTTTATGATGGACGAGATCGACAAGCTTGGAGCAGATTTTCGCGGGGATCCTTCCTCTGCTCTGTTAGAAGCCTTTGATCCTGAGCAGAATTTTGGATTTAGCGATCACTATCTTAACCTGCCCTTTGATCTTTCAAATGTTATATTTATACTTACAGCAAACTTGACAGATACTATTCCTTCAGCTCTTCTGGACAGGATGGAGATTATTTCACTTTCCGGATATATGGAAGAGGAAAAAAGGGTCATTGCCCAAAAGTACCTTTTGCCGCGGCAGATAAAGGAAAACGGTTTAAATCCCAAAACCATGAGTATCAGCACCGGGGCGTTGCAGCAATTAATTAGAGAATACACATCAGAGGCAGGCTTAAGAAACCTTGAACGGGAGATAGGAAACCTATGTCGAAAAGTGGCACGCAAAATTGCCGAAGGAAAAAAAGAGCCTTTTAATATCACAAAAAGCAACCTGCAAAAATATATGGGTGTGCCGAAATATCTCCCTGAAATGGATCAGGAAAACAGTCAGGTCGGCTTATCCACAGGCCTTGCCTGGACACAGGCCGGCGGTGAGGTCCTGTATGTGGAAGCCTCTTTGATTAGAGGAAAAGGTGATTTGATTGTAACCGGACAGCTTGGAGATGTAATGCAGGAGTCTGCTCGTGCGGCCGTTACTTATGCCAGGGCAAATCTTAGTTTGTATAAAATAAAGGAAAACCTGTTTGAAAATCATGATGTGCATATCCATGTTCCGGCCGGCGCTATACCCAAAGATGGGCCGTCTGCCGGCATTGCAATGGCTACAGCCCTTATTTCCGCCATGACCAATAAGCCGATTTGCAAAGATGTTGCCATGACGGGCGAGATTACCCTTCGAGGGCGGGTTCTTCCTGTAGGGGGCTTGAAGGAAAAATCTCTTGGAGCTTTAAGGGCAGGAATTCATACTGTTATATTACCTGAGAAGAACAAAAAGGATTTAACCGAGATTCCGGCGAATGTAAGACGAAAAATAAAATTCGTTCCTGTAAGCAGTATGGATGAAGTCCTTAGTATAGCCATTGAAAAGAAAAAGAAATCAAAGCAACGGACAACTAAATGAAAATACTCGCTGTTGATACAGCTGTAAAAAGTTGCAGTGTTGCGATAGTTGATAAGGAATCCGTGCTGGCCGAGCTTACCCTGTGCAGAGAACAAACACATTCAAAACACTTAATGGAGATGATAAATGCCGCTATTAAATTATCGGGCATTATTGTTTCCGAACTGGACGGATTTGCTGTAACCAGAGGCCCTGGAAGTTTCACCGGTCTTCGAATAGGAATAAGTTCAATAAAGGGGCTGGCTGCGGCAACCCGCAAACCTCTGGTAGGTGTTTCAAGCCTTGATGCGCTTGCCAGGCAGTGTTTTTTTTCTCAATATCTCATCTGTCCTCTTTTAGACGCCCGCAGGGGGGAGGTCTATTTTTCACGTTACAGATTTAACGGGGGTATTTTGAAAAAAGAAATTGACGAGCAGGTCCTGCCTCCCGGCGAAGCTGTTTGTGATATTAATGAAGCGTGTATATTTGTTGGAGACGGCGCATTTGTTTATCAAAAGCTTATTAGAGATAAGTTGGGAGTTCTTGCACATTTTGCCTTGCCCAGTCAAAGCGCTATTCGGGCTTCGACGATAGCAAATATCAGTATGGATAGATTTAAAAACAATGACACAGATGATATCCGCAGTTTTGTGCCTTTTTACATACGAAAATCATACGCAGAGTTAAGCAGCGAAAGCTCTCGTTGACATTATTGTTTAATATGATAACATAATTAAATGGACAATTTTTCCCGGCCCGATCCACCCGGGCAAACAGCATTTTCTGTGGCAAAAGCCGGGTATCCTTTTATTTTAGCTTCAGCATTTATAACCGCTGTGTTTGCTCTATTGGAACTGACTGTTTTGTCTTTGACAGGGCTTGCAGTTACCATTTTTATCTGCTATTTTTTTAGAGATCCGGATCGGGTTGTCACCAATAAGAACAGCGCAGTTGTTTCGCCTGCAGATGGAAAGGTTGTTGAAGCGTGCATCAAGAATAGCAATCCATATTTTGAAGGTCGTTGCCTTAAGATAAGCATCTTCATGTCGGTGTTTAATGTCCATGTAAATCGCATTCCGCATGAAGGGAAGGTCGAAAAGATCAATTATTATCCAGGAAAATTTATTTCCGCAAATTTCAACAAGGCATCAACAGATAATGAACGAAATGCGGTTTTTATTAAAACAAACCAGGGGAAAAAATATTGTGTTGTCCAGATTGCAGGGCTGATTGCCAGGCGAATTATCTGCGAGGTTCATGATGGCGATAAAATGGCCCGTGGGCAGCGTTTTGGTATGATATGCTTTGGCTCACGGCTCGATGTTTATTTGCCTGATGACACAAAGTTAAACGTGTGCATTGAAGACAGGGTAAAAGCAGGAACATCAATACTGGGATATCTAACATGAAAAGAAAAAAAATTAGAAAAAAGGACTTTCGCCGAGGGATATATATTCTGCCGAATATCTTTACTTCTCTTAATATTTTTTGCGGTTTCTATGCGATTATATCTGCTATAGACGGCAAATATCTTGCAGCGGCTATAGCGATAATAATTGCGGTTGTATTTGATATTTTAGACGGTAAAATCGCCAGGGCTACAAAGACTGCAAGCAAATTCGGCGTGGAATACGATTCTCTTGCAGATCTTATATCCTTTGGTCTTGCTCCCGGGTTAATGATTTACTTATGGGCGCTTAAACCTCTTGGGAGGATCGGCTGGCTTGCCGCATTCCTTTTTATGACGTGCGGAGCGCTAAGGCTGGCCCGTTTCAATACACAGACGGGCAGTACCAGCGGCGAGTATTTTATTGGTCTTCCAATACCGGCTGCAGCAGGCATGGCTGCAACCACTGTCTTGTTTTGTAATAGATTTGACATTGCAGGGAATGCAAATTCTGTGGTAATTATTGTAATGCTTTACATGCTTGCCTTTTTGATGGTTAGTACGATTAAATATAATAGCTTTAAAAAGAATCCGGAACTTTTTAGAAAGATGAATTTTAATGTTCTGGTCACCGCGATACTGATATTAATTTTTATTGCTGCTCAGCCGCCCATTGCTCTGTTTCTTTTAGGCCTTGCCTATGTCGTCTCAGGTCCCATCACTACAATAAGGTATCATAAACTTATAAAACAAAAAGAGACCGAATCTCACGAAACAAAGAGGCACGACACAAAGCCTGTTTAATAAGGATGTAAATATCAGCGGGCAGCGATCGGGTGTCGGGTTTCAGGTTGTCGGCTATTTTGGGAGCATAGCATCATGTCAAAAGAATATAGAATTTCAATCATCCCTGGTGACGGAACAGGTCCGGAAGTTATAGCAGAGGGTATCAAAACAATTGAAACAGTGGCGGATAAATGCGGTTTTATCTGTAAATTTACCCATTACAATATTGGCGGTGGCCATTATAAAGAAACCGGAGAGATCTTGCCGGATAAGGTCCTTGAGTCGCTTGCACTGTCGGACGCAATATACTTGGGCGCCATCGGTTATCCGGATATTAAACCTGGTATTCTTGAAAAGGGCATACTTTTGAAACTCAGGTTTCATTTTGACCAGTATGTCAACTTAAGACCGGTTAAGTTGTATGAAGGAGTTAATACTCCGTTAAAGGACAAGGGGTCTGAAGATATTGATTTTGTCGTGGTGCGTGAGAATACGGAAGGTCTTTACGCAGGCGCAGGCGGCTGCTTAAAGCGCGGGACTCCTGATGAAGTGGCAATTCAGGAATCAATAAATACACGCAAGGGAGTGGAAAGATGCGTAAGATATGCCTTTGAATATTGCAGAGAACGCGACAAGGCAAAAAAGTTAACTCTTTGCGGAAAGACCAATGTGCTGACCTTTGCCTTTGATCTGTGGGAACGCGCCTTTAATGAGGTTGCAAAAGAGTACCCGGACATTGAAACAGATTATGCGCACGTTGATGCTGTCTGCATGTGGATGGTAAAAAACCCTGAGTGGTTCGATGTTATTGTTACCGATAATATGTTTGGGGATATTATTACCGATCTGGCAGCAATTATACAGGGTGGTATGGGGATTGCGGCAGGAGGAAATATCAATCCTGATGGTATTTCAATGTTCGAACCGATCGGCGGGTCTGCTCCCAAGTATACCGGCAAGCAGGTAATCAATCCGATTGCAGCGATTTTAGCAGCCAAACTTATGCTTGAAACATTAGGTGAGCATAAAGCAGCCTCTTTGATAGAAGGGGCGGTAAGAAAGGTTCTGCGAGACGATCTAAAGGATGTTGGAGCAGGGAAGATGGGATTTACGACAAAAGAGGTCGGCGACCTTGTGTCAGAATATATTAAAGGAAAGTAATCATGTCTGAGAAGAAATTTAATGTCGCAGTGGCAGGCGCTACAGGCGCTGTTGGGAATCAGATGATAATCTGTCTGGAAGAGAGGAACTTTCCTGTCAAGTCTATTAAGCTTTTAGCTTCCAGTCGATCTGTTGGGCGTGAGCTTCGTTTCAGAGGAGATTTAGTGGAAGTTGAAGAATTGAAAGAAAATTCTTTCAGAGGCGTGGACATTGCTCTTTTTTCGGCAGGCGGGGGTATAAGTAAAAATTTTGCGCCAATTGCCGCAAAGGATGGGTGCGTTGTTGTTGATAATTCCAGCGCCTGGCGGATGGATCCCGAGGTTCCGCTCGTCGTTCCTGAAGTCAATCCTCATGCAGTGGCACAATATACAAACAAGGGTATTATTGCAAATCCGAACTGTTCTACAATCCAGATGGTTGTTCCTCTTAATCCTATTCACAAGAAATGCGGAATAAAGAGGATTGTGGTTTCAACATATCAGGCCGTATCAGGCACAGGGAAGAAAGCAATTGATGAACTTTTTGATCAGACAAGATCCATGATCAATTTCATCGATTACAAGACAAATGTATATCCACACAGGATAGCTTTTAATTGCCTTCCGCACATAGATGTGTTTCTGGATAATGGATATACCAAAGAAGAAATGAAGATGGTAGATGAGACAAGAAAAATCCTGGAAGACGATAATATAGGGGTCACGGCAACAACGGTTCGTGTTCCGGTGTTTTTCGGCCACTCTGAATCGATTAATATTGAAACCAGAAAGCATATCACAGCTTCTGAAGTGAAGTCTCTTCTTGAAAATGCACCCGGTGTTAAGGTTATGGATGATCCTGAAAAGAATGTTTATCCGTTAGCTGTTGATGCCGCCGGTCAGGATTTGACACTTGTGGGCCGCATCAGGGAGGATGAATCGATTCCAAACGGGATAAATATGTGGGTTGTTGCCGATAACATAAGGAAAGGAGCTGCAACCAATACGGTTCAGATAGCGGAAATTCTGGCAGAAAACTATTTATAAAGATCGAAACAGGAATTACGGATTGAGGGATTGAGGGATTAAAATCAGTAGTCCGCCGCAGGCGGATCAATTCCCAAATTCCCAATTAAGCGAGCTGAAGTATTACTAAAGATCGAAAATGGAGTTTAAATGGAGAGAATACCAATTACAAAAGAGGGTTATGAGATCCTTAAAAAAGAACTGGAACATCTTAAAAAAATTGAGCGGCCTAAAAATATTAAGGCTCTTGAAGATGCTAGGGCACATGGAGATCTTTCTGAAAATGCCGAGTTTGAAGCGGCAAAGGACAGGCAGAGTTTTATTGAAGGCCGGATAGGTGAATTAGGGCACAAGCTGGCCAATGCTGATATCATCGATCCTGATACACTTCCCAAGGATTGTGCTGTATTTGGCTGCACTGTTTTGCTTGAAAATATAGATAATGAAGAGAATGTAAAATATCAGCTTGTGGGGCCGGACGAATCAAGTGTCGAGGAAGGTCGAATATCAGTATCTTCACCACTTGGCAGAGCGATTGTGGGGAAAAAACCAGGAGACGAGATCCAGCTTCAGGCTCCTGGTGGAAAAAGATTTTACGAATTGGTAGAGATATTGTAATCAACCACTTAACCACTTGACCAAACTTAGTTAATAATGGAGGTTTTTATTTTGGCACGTATTACAATTGAAGATTGCCTGGAAAAGATACCAAACCGTTTTTTGTTGTGCAATGTGGCTGTGAAGCGCGTTAGACAGATTAGCGAAGGTTCCGAATATCTGGTAAATTCGCCGAAAAATGAAGATATTGTTGTCGCTCTCAGAGAAATTGCCGCCGGCAAGGTCGTTATAGAGCAAGATAAAGAAAAAAAGTAACCGTTCACTTTTGTCAAAACCAAGCTATATATATAAAGTGTTAAATAGAGCCGTCGGCAAAGCCCTTCATCAATATGATATGATATCTGATGAAGATAGAATACTGGTGGGGCTCTCCGGAGGAAAAGACAGTCTTGCTCTCCTATCGATTTTAAAGGAACGTCAGCCTCGAATTTCCATAAAATATGAGTTGTTTGCTGTTTGCGTTGATCCGGGGTTTGAGGGAGGCTTTAGTGAAGCCCTTGCGGATTATTGCGATAGAAACGGCTTCAAGCTCATCGTAGAGCATACAGACTATGGAATTTTGGCTCATAGCTCGACGAATCGGGAAAACCCCTGTTTTTTGTGTTCAAGGTTACGCAGGAAACGGCTTTTTGAAATTGCTGATGAACTTGGGTGCAACAAACTGGCCCTCGGGCATAACAAGGATGATATTATTGAGACGCTGTTCTTGAATATGTGTTATTCAGGTGAGATTAGCACTATGGTTCCTTCCCAGTCTTTTTTCCAGGGAAGGTTTACAGTAATAAGGCCCCTTGCATTTGTGGATGAGGATATCATAAGCTGTTTTGCCGGTGAAAAAGGGTTCCCGGAGTTTGTCAATCCATGCCCTTCGGCAAAAGTATCTAAACGACAGGAAATAAAAAACCTTTTAAGGCAGTTATACAGCAGCAATAAAAAGATAAAAGGGAATATTTTCAGGGCCATGAGCCATGTGAATACAGACTATTTATTGAAGTAGAGTAACACCTAACACCTAACACTCAACACCTAACACTCAACACCTAACACTCAACACCTAACACTCAACACTTAACACTTAACACCTAAATGAAAGATATCCAGAACCAACACGATTTTCGCAATATACCTGTTGACAAGGTGGGAATAAAAGATCTTCGATATCCCATTATGGTTCTTGACCAGAAGAACGGTTTTCAGCATACTATCGCTTCAATAAACATGTATGTTGACCTGCCTGAGAGATACAAAGGTACGCATATGAGCCGTTTTGTTGAACTGCTCCATTTGTTTCGACCTGAAGTTTCTTTAAAAAAAATCGCAGATATTCTTGAGCAGATGAAGGAGTATTTAAATGCTGCTTCAGCGCATATTGAGATTATTTTTCCTTATTTTATTGAAAAAAAGGCTCCTGTAAGTGATTCTCCGGGACTCATGGACTATACATGCAGGATCATCGGATCGAGCGGTCCTGACGGCAGAGTCGATCTTGTATCAGAAGTAATAGTTCCTATTTCTTCCGTATGTCCCTGCTCAAAGGAAATCAGCGACACAGGCGCTCATAATCAGCGGGGAGAAGTCAGGCTCAGCACGAGATTTAAAAAATTTATCTGGATAGAAGATATGATAGATCTGGTGGAGAAATCCGCGTCATGCGAAGTATATTCTGTATTAAAACGTGCTGATGAAAAGCATGTAACTGAACAGGGTTTTTCAAACCCTAAGTTTGTTGAGGATATTGTTCGGGATGTCGCTGAAAAGCTGAAAAAAGACGAAAATGTTACCTGGTTTTCTGTAAGCGCTGAAAATTTTGAGTCAATCCACAACCATAATGCCTATGCATTCATTACAAGCGGAAGAAGATAATTACACTTTCACATCCCACGGCCCATAAGAGTCATGCCGGTTCCACCCTAACCGCACAGACCTTGAATGCCGGTATTCGAGCGACAGGGTCAAGAGTGTTTCCGATCAAAACATTGACTGCTGCTTCCCGGAAATGAAACGGAATAAAGACAATTCCTTCCGGGCTTTTCCTGGTAAGACGGGCGCGCGTGGCAATCTCTCCTTGTCGGGATCTTATCTTGACCATACTTCCGTTCGCTATTCCCTTCTTTTCCGCATCCAACGGATTAATCTCAATGATCGATTCAGGAAAAACCGTACGCAGCCCATCTACCTTGCGGGTCATGGTACCGCTGTTGTAATGGTAAAGAACTCTTCCTGTCGAAAGAAGAAAAGGATATTCTTCATTCGGAAGTTTACCGGAGAGGATGAATTCCACGGAGTGAAACAATCCTTTTCCACGGGTAAAACTATCTTTGTGTAGATACGGCGTGCCGGGATGTTCCCTGTTCGGGCACGGCCACTGGAGACCATTCTTATTGAGGCGTTCGTAGTGAATCCCGCCGTAAATCGGGACAAAACAGGCGATTTCTTCCATGATCTCTTCAGGGCTATCGTAATTCATAGGCACGCCCATCTTTTCAGACAGGTTGCAGATGATCTTCCAGTCCGGTTTGGAATCACCCAGGGGTTCCAATCCCTTTCTCACCCGTTGGACCCGTCTTTCTGTATTGGTAAAGGTGCCGTCTTTTTCGGCAAAACTGGCAGCAGGAAGGATTACATTGGCCAACTTTGCCGTCTCTGTCATGAAGATATCCTGAACCACCAGAAAATCTAATTTTTTGAGAGACGCTTCTACCTGTTTTGAGTTGGGATCGCTAAGAACAGGGTTTTCTCCCATGATGTACATCCCTTTTATCTTTCCTTCCAGAATAGCGGGCCACATATCTGTTAGAGCCAGGCCTGGTTTTGGCGGAAGTTTCTTGCCCCAGACCTCTTCAAATTTCCTGGCGGTCTCCTGATCGGAAATATACTGATAACCAGGAAGTACATTTGGGAGAGCACCCATATCGCATGCTCCCTGCACATTGTTTTGACCTCGCAGCGGGTTAACCCCGCCTCCTTCGATTCCTACGTTTCCGCACAACATAGCGAGATTGGCAATCGATTTAACATTGTCGGTGCCGAATGCATGCTGGGTGATGCCCATGGCATATGCAATAGAGCCTCGCTCAGCTTTGGCATAAAGATGCGCAGCCCTGATAAGATCTTTTGCGGGTATGCCGGTCACCTGTTCAACAAATTCCGGGTTGTATTGCATCACCGTCTCTTTCAAAGCATTAAAGTTCTCCGTCCTTTCGGCCACATAAGAGATATCATATAGATCTTCATCTATAATTACGTTCATCATGCCGTTTAACCAGACCATATCCGTGCCGGGCTTTGGACGCAGCCAGATTTCGGCATACTGCACTATTTCTATCTCACGGGGATCGACTACAATCAGTTTTGTCTTGTTTTCTTGTATGGCTTTTATCATACCAAGGGCTATGGCAGGATGATTTTCAGTGGGATTGCTTCCTGTAAGGAGGATTACATCAGCCTTTTTGAAATCGGCTATAGAGTTGGTCATGGCCCCGCTTCCAAACGATGCGGCCAAACCGGCCACTGTGGATGCGTGACAGAGCCGCGCGCAGTTGTCAATATTATTTGTGCCGATCACTGTGCGCATAAATTTCTGCATGAGGTAATTTTCTTCATTGGTGCACTTTGCCGAACTCAAACCGGCCAGACTATCAGGATCATTATCCCTTATTTCCAGAAATTTTTGTGCAACAAGAGAGATCGCATCTTCCCAGCTCACCTCCTCAAAATATTCCCTTTTTCGGACAAGCGGTTTTTTTAATCGATCCGGATGACGAACAAAATTGATTCCAAACCTCCCCTTAACACAGATCTGCCCGAAATTGAGGCTATCCTCAGGATCAGAGGTTACTTCAATGATTGAGTCTCCTTTCATGGTCAAGTCAATGGTGCATCCGCAACCGCAGAACGGGCAGACTGTTTTGACTTTTTTGATTTCATGAGGGCCAACAGGAAAGCAGATCGATTTTTTTGCCAGACCGCCTGCCGGACATTCATCTACGCAAGCGCCGCAAGAAACGCACTTTTCATTAATAATTATGGAGATTTGTTCAGGGAGTCCGTTATTGTCAAAATTTGTCCCGGTCAGCTCCAATGCGCCATATTCACAGCTATTCTTGCAACGCTGGCAAAATATACACTTATTGGGATCAATAATAATAAAAGGATGACGGCTGTCGATCTCGTATTGCCTGCGTTTTAGCATTCTGGATATACGAAACCTTACTCCGTATTCTATGGATAATTCACGCAACTTACATTTGGAAAGAGCTGTACATCCACACTGCAGGCATCGTTTGGACTCCCGAAGCGCGGTCTCCTCAGTAAATCCCAATTCTATTTCATCAAAATCCAGGGTGCGTCTTTCCGGCGCCCGCACAGGCATCTTTTCTCCCAGGCGTATTGGAACATTTTCGAAGTTATGCAGATCAACATCCTCGAATTTTTTGCCCTTTGTGAAATTGAGTTGCCGTTTTGTGTAGTACAGCGGTTTTTTCTTAAGATATAGATGTATTGCTTTGGCCGCCTTTCTCCCCCCGGTGATTGCCTGGATAACCGTTCTTGGGCCGCGTACAGCGTCCCCTCCTGCAAAAACTTCTTTCTCCGAAGTCTGAAAAGTTTGAGGACCGGCAATAATAGTTCCACCGGAAAGGACACGCGGTTTTACCCCTTCATCCGGTAGTTCCATCCAGGAAAGGTCAGGGGTCTGTCCGGTTGCCACAATTACTGTATCTGTTTCACGGGTTTTTTCGGATCCAGGATCAGGAATCGGCCGGCGCTTTCCCCTCTTGTCGGGTCTACTCAACTTCATACGGACTGTTTCAAGTTCAAGAAAGTCTTTCTCTTTCTTTATCTTTGTAAGCCCTGTCATAAAGATAAACTTGACACCCTCTTTTTCGGCTTCAATGACTTCTCGATGGCTTGCCGGCATCTCCATCATTGAACGTTGATATATAACAACAACTTCATCTACGTTGTCTATTCTCACACAGGTCCTGGCCGTATCTACGGCAGTATCTATCCCTCCTATTACGGCTACCCTTCGACCTACGGACGGCATCAAGCCCATGCCGATGCTCTTAAGAAATTCAGGGCCCGAAAGAACCCCCTCCAACTCCTCTCCCTCAATACCCATTTTTTGATTCCGCCAGGCGCCAATGCCAAGAAAAATAGCCTCAAAACCGCTTTCCTTCAGGCTCTTAATAGTAAAGTCAACTCCCAGCCTCTTTCTGGTTCGTGAACGGATGCCTGCTCTGAGTATACTTTCTATCTCTTTGTCAACGATTTTTTTGGGAAGACGAAATTCCGGGATCCCATAACGAAGCATTCCGCCCAGTTGAGACATTGCCTCAAATATAGTTACCTCATGACCCATATAGGACAGATAATAAGCAGCGGAAAGTCCGGCAGGCCCCCCGCCGATCACAGCAACTCTGTGTCCGGAGGATGGTGGAGGAGGCAAAGCATGCGCATCTTTATGATCGGCAGCAAAATCTGCTACAAATCGCTTTAGATGATTAATGGAGAGACATTCGTCTACCAGGATACGGCGACATAGAGTTTCACAAAAATGTGGGCAGACCCTTCCAACAGAAAGAGGGAGTGGATTCTTTTCTTTGATAAGTTTCAGGGCCTCTATAAACTCACCCTGTGAGATCAGGCTGAGATAACCCTGGATATTGATATGGGCTGGACATGTCAGAGAACATGGCGCAATACAATCGCCATAATGTTTCGACAGCATCCGTTCTAAAACCTGTTGTCTTGCTTTTATAACCCGATTACTTCGAGAAGTTACCACCATGTTGCTTTCCACAAGCGTGGAACAGGCGTGAACTAATTCTTCTCTCCCATCGACTTCAACAACACATATTCCGCAAGGGTGTTCTGCGGTTTTGCCCGGAATATAACACAGTGTTGGGATGAAAACCCCTGCCTTGAGCGCGGCATCCAATATTATTGTGCCAGAATCAACCCATAATGTTTGGCCATCAATTTTTATTTCTAACTTAGCCATTTTGTGATTGTTGATTGACAATCATCAATCCTAAGTGGTTAGCCACGAATGTGAATAGAGAACCTTACCCATGAGAACACGCGTAGTTTTGTAATATTCCAATTCGGTTTGTCCAAGGGATGCAGGGTCAGGTTTGTTTCCGTCCATGATGTCATGCACTAATTTAACATGTTCAGGTCTTTCGCCACCGGCAATCGCGAGCAGCTCTTTGTCAAACCCATCGACAATTGCAGAATAGATATCATATTTCATAAGCATCATTAAATAGGTGCGATTCAGATATGGACGGAGATTCTCCGGAGCGCCGTTGGAAACATTGGAAAGCCCTACAATCGATTTGGCTTCAGGCGCTATTTCACCCAACATGCTCATGAATTCCAGACCAGCCAAAACCTGATTTGCATCAACGCATATAGGTGTTGCAATCGGATCGATCCAGATGTTTGAAGTGGAAATTCTCGCCTCATTTGCCTGGTAAATAAAATCGACTGCCATAGCAGCCCGCTCATCGGCATCCCGCGGCATTCCATCTTTTCCCCACAGAAGTCCTATAACGTCCGTATTATACCTGGTTATCATCGGAAGCCCTTTTTCCAATCGCTCAGGCTGAAGCGAAATAGAGTTTATCAATGATTTCCCTTTTATGTTTGCCTTTAATCCTGCTTCCATGGCAACCGGATTCGTTGTATCAAGTGAAAAAGGAAGATCGGTTGTTTCTCGAACTGTCTTAACCAGCCAATCCATCAGCTCATCGCCGCCTTTTCTGGCGGGTCCGATATTCAGATCAAGATAGTCAGCGCCGTTTTTCGTCAGAGTTCTTGCCATATCCTGAATCGGACCGGCATTCCTCTCTTTCATTGCAGGCCCGAGTGTCTTTGACATAATATTAATATTTTCTGCAACACAGATTACCATAGTCGTTTCGCTCCAATGTTAAATGTTAAATGTTGAATTTTTAATTAATTTAAAATTGATGAACTCGTAAAAAGTCGATTTTGTTCACTTCATGACCATTTTGGGCGCAATTGAAATGTTCATCTAAAATGCAAGAACTCGGCCTGACGGCCTCAAACAGCTTGCATTTCTTGACGATGAACATCTCAATTGCTTTTTTCCCAAAATGCTCAAAGCCGTTCACAAAAGACTTTTTACGAGACCATCAAAATTAAGAATTAAAAGCTCAAAATTGTTTTCACGCGTTCCACTGCTTCAAATATGCCGGCAGATGGCTTGCCTCTCTCGGCCCGATGAGAATTTGCCAATCCGGGAGCTCTTCTTCCAACTCTCCGCTAATCGTTGCAAGATAACCCGGAATTACCAGTTTGCGATGTTTGACCTTTTCCTCAATACCGCATTTCTTTACAAATGGCGCAATGGTGTCTGCTCCGAATTTGCCGGCAGCCCATGCGGTTAAGACCGAAAGGCCCTCTGTGTCCTTGATCAATAAATAGGATGGAACATGGCTCGCATCGACTTCCCCTGAAACAATAAAATAGGTAAGAGAAAAATTCCCTGTGATAAGAACAGGTGAATTTTCATCTGTAGCGCCGATCTCATAAATCTTCTGTTCCACAGCCATAGGTCTTTGCGGATCCGTAAAGATATTCATACTTGCAAGGAGAAGCGGGAAGATGCTGTGGCCTTTCATTTCAGAGAGAATAATAATACTGCCGTATTTTACAATCATCTGACAGGCAATCATCGCCTCTTTCATCGGGTTGTCCGTCATTTCGCACGGAAAGACAATCGTAGGAAATCCAAACGGCTTAAATTTTTTCATCAATGCGGATCTCCGGATAATAATCTGATCTTCCATAGACTTTCCGGCAGTTCTTGCTCCTGAATCAAGAACCAGATCCTTAAGCCCCATTTTGATAAGTTTTTCAGAGATTTCTGCCAGCTCTTCCAAGCTATTCCCTTTAACCGCCAACGGGCATGAAAGTTCTTTGGCAAGGTTTCCCAATGTTTCCGCATTTTTCCTGGTAGCGGCATAAATGAGCGGTTTTCTGTTTGAACAGCTTTTGACAGCCCGAGAAAGAGCATCCACATCTTCGTTCATTAACACCAGTCCTGCATCTGTATTGTTACAGACATTTTCAACCAGCGCCATAAATCCGGAAGTATCTTTGCATTCTCCTTTGACGGCAACCATTGCAGGCTGCAACACAATGCCGACGCGTTCATAGGTGGTATCCTTAAACTTGGTTAGTTTAGCCGAAATTTCAGCTTCATCCATCTTATCCGAAAGGAGAAGAGTAAATGCGGGAGGATTTTCAAACCGCTTCTCATGGCGGAATAGCACTGTTTCCCCGCCCAGTTTTACCGCGCGTTCACCTGTACCGATAACCACTGTTCTCACAGGAGGAGCCGAGGCCTCCCCGAGTTCTTCTTTTACATCTTCGGACAAATCCGGGCACGCGTCAAGTTCAGCCTTACCCGTAGCCAACTTCATGGCAAAAGCCAGGCAGGTAGGAACCCCGCACTTGCCGCAATTTGTCTTTGGTAGTTTTTTAAATATCTCTATTCCCGAAAGTCCCATAACTGTTTCTTCTCCTTATTGATTGGACTAATCATCCAATCCCTAAATTCCTCAATTCCCTTACATCAACGGATCCATGGTAAGAGCAGGATGCCCTTTTTCTTCGAGAAACGGGAGGATCTCCTCTTCCGTGGTTCCGATTGTATCATCGGCTATCATCTCAGGGAAATTTGGAATCCCCATTTCTTCGCATATCGGCTTTATCCGTTCGGCGATTTCTTCTTTTAACATCTTGGGAAGCCATACCACACGCTTTAAGCCTCCTTCAGCTATCAGGAACTTCCTGCTGCAAATATAATGCTTACTTACACCAAGAAAGCCGGGTGTCTGGTTTCCACCGCCTACCATCCCGGCCAGAGTGGTAAACTTCATCCCGCATGGCGTCATCCCCATAAAATCTCTACTTACCACCATAATGCCATTACACATGGGGAGGATTGTAGCTACACACTCAAAGCACCCACATGCCGTCATTGGAAAATTCATCAAGCTGTAAGCGCTTACCTGCTCTATTTTCTGGCGCGAGGCCTTGAATACAAAATCGGTAATCCCTTTCCACTGGCCCATTGCCGGATCGATACATTCTCCCTTTTCTATCGGCTGATTCGGGCCAGTAGGATTGATCTCAAAAGAAACCTTACAGTCAAGCCAGTTATAAGCACCGCACATCCCTGTGCGTTCAGGGGTAATTATGCAGACATGGCTTGGAGCGAACGACTGACACAGGGTACATGAATAGTAGGTCTCTTCTGTTTCGTCGGTCATACCCTCAACCCGCTTATCTCTCTGTCTATACACCTTCTTTGCCATTTCCAGGATTTCTTTGACTCTCTCTTCATCTGTGTAGATCTTTATCTGCACCTTATCGATAATATTCCCGAAATCCTGATGGTACTTTGCATGCATTACCTTGCCTAAATGTTTTAGCAAAAGTCCTTTTTCAACAGCCGCCTTCCCCACCCGGATCCACATTATGTTCCTCTGTCCGATATGCATTATCCCCTGAACATAATTAACCAGGTGATGGACCTGGCGCTCTAGGATCGGCTCAAAGTCCGGCTGCATCTGCCGACCGGCTACCTCGATCAGCATGGCAAACGGGAGCTTGGCTCCTTCTTTAATCTGATCCAGATCAGGACCGACCATTTCAATCTTTCCGTCCTCCACCTCGGACATATCCTTTGAAACGGTCAGCTCAACTCCAAGTGTCCTCCCGCCGCCGCATTCAAAGTAGAGATCGTCCTTTCTGATACGCTCTCCCTCAAAAGCAGGTCCGTAAGACATGGGGATATCTACCTTACTGATAGTTACCTTCAACCCGCGAACTTCAATAGCCCTGGCGACTATCTGATCGTGCGGAATATTGCTGACCACATGCTCATAGGTACAGATCCCGGTCGGCAGGATCTCGGGAATCGGTGTGTCGGCTATGGTGGGAAACCCCCAGTTGATGGCTCCGGCCGCATTGGCATACCATTCATCGATTACGGTCCCAAGCGGCATTGCGAAGGCAAAAATCCTGTCTTTGTTATAATGTAGGTTTGCTGCAAAATCTCCGGGTTTAACGCCGCCAAAGGACATAGCGGCGCGCGTCGCAAACCCCATAGCAAATACAGTTGCCGTATAACTCGGCCCAAAAGAGACCAGACGGGTGGGCCAGCCTATCTGAACACCGGCCTCTACCAGTTGCTCAGACATGGTCTTTCCTTCGTGGTCGGCACACATAAAGACGTACAGATTCTTTTCTTGAAGCTCTATTGCTATTTTTGCCGCAATCTCAGAGGTCGGCGCAGCGCCTAATATGGCGGCAAACCCCGGAGCTGTCCCGTCAACAAATTCCACACCACGTTTTCGCATGATAACGTCGTCCGCGGCTCCAAGCCATATATTATCAGGGAGAGGGTTTTCTCCCTGTGTATAACAATTTGGTTCTTCCAAATATCGTATTGCCTCAACGATCTCTTCTGCAAAAAAGGTGGCCATGCCGGCTTCCAGTGCAGGAGCCAGATAGGGAAGCCAGACATTATCGCTCACCTGCGCCGGAAGGAGTTCCTTGCACTTGTCAAGCACGCCCTTTGCATCCCCCAGTGTCTTTACTGGAATGCCGAGTATCCCGTAAATAATCGGGAGATAATAGGTGGTGTTCGGAAATCCGAGCTCTTGAACAGGCCCCCACTTTTTTAATGCCGCCTCGCACTTTGCCTCTGCCGTACCCACAATCTTGTGGGCGCCTCGAATGGCTGCGGAACAAATTATCTTAGACACGATTAACCCTCTCCTCTGATCATCAAATCTTGAATCGATTCTTTTACTAAATTAATAGCTTCAGGGTGCCTCATTACCAGGATATCAGCTCCTGCAAGGAGCACACACTGAGCTGTCATGGCCTCCATCAATATACCTCTCTTTTTTTGATCTCCTAAAAGCGGAGCCTCTGTTTCACTCAACTTTACCTCTTTTATCTTCCATACCTCTTTGGCAAGATTAGCAAGGATTGGAAATTGGAGTCTTTCGTCTTCCTGAACAAGCGCGGCCATTCGGATTCGTTCCATGACGCTGTAACAATACTCCAGCCCGTATCCAAGAGCGCCGGTCGTCGGATCAATAATGATCTTATCGTCAGGAACATTCAAGTTCCCCAAAAGGATATTGAGCTGTTTTGCCAGATTTATGTCGATTGGTGTGGAAGCCATAACAGTATGTTTATAACCGATTGCCGTGGCTCCGATCGCCCGATAGTTCCCTTCTGATAGAGGCCCTATAATCAGATTTTTCCCCTCGCACGCCTCACAAACCGCCTTTAATACCTCGGTATCCTTATCAACATTTGAAGTTCCAAAAACAATCAAAGGAACATCCACCGCATCGGAGACTTTTTTTGTAATCGCGGCGGCCTCGTCAGCCGGTATGTTCTCAGCGTTCGGATCGGTGCTTGCCAGTTGCAGCGCTATCATTTCAGCCCCATAGGTATCGATACATTTACGAGCCCATGCCGCAGGATCGCCTGCAACATCGGCAAACGGTTCCAGCGCTGTATCAGGCCAATCTTCAGGCGCCCTGTCATACACCTCCATCGCTATTTTCGGAGGATGCGGCATAGCGCCTTCGAACAGATGAAACGGATAACACGACTCGCCACCTACGGTTATGGTATTCCCTTCACGTCCCAACGGAATCTCTTTTATCTTTCCGGCATAAGCAACCTTAGGTATTTCTACGGCCAATTTATTTACCCCCTCTGAGTTAAGTGAGCTAAAGTGCCTAAAGTTAAGGAAAGCGCTTGCCAGCGTTAGCTGATTTTATATTATAAATAGCAAAATTTAGGAAACTTTAGCTCATTTATCATTTGTTACTTTAAAATAAGCAGAATACCTTAACTTTAGGCACTTTAATATACTTTAGCTCACTTTAGGCACTCCACGCTTTATCATCCCGGCCTCGGAAGCAAGTCGGCTCGCTTCGCTATCTCCGGTACGGCGCTCTCCCATTCTATCGCCATGATATGTACACCGGCCACACCTTCTATCTCTTTTACCCTGTTAATAATATCTACACAAATATTGATTCCCTCTTCCTGCACATCCTTTTTGGCATCCCTGGCGCCCTTAAGACGGACTATCACCTCGTCAGGGACATCAAGGCCCGGCACGTTATTTTTCATGTACTTGGCCATTCCGATCGATTTGGGAGGAGTCACTCCCGCCATTATGTAACATTGCTCATGGACCCCTAAAGCCCTGACTGCCTGCATCCATGCGGTAAACCTTTCGAGGTTATACACAAGCTGTGTCTGAACAAACTGTGCGCCTGCGACGACCTTTTTTGCCAGGCGGAGAGCCCTGAATTCAAACGGATCTGCAAAGGGATTGGCGGCAGCTCCCAGAAAGAACGTCGGTTCCGTCCCTTTGAGTTCTTCTCCGCATTGAAAGACCTTTTCGTCGCGCATGTTTTTTACCATCTGCAGGAGCTGAATAGAATCCATATCAAAGACACCGACAGCGTTTGGGTGGTTTCCGAACTTGTGGTGGTCACCGGTGAGACAGAGTAAATTCTTCATTCCCAGAGCAGAAGCGCCAAGGAGATCGCTCTGAATGGCAATACGATTCCGGTCCCTACAGGTCATCTGCGTGACGGGCTCTAATCCTTCCTCCATCAGTATAACGGATGACGCGATACTCGACATCCTGACAATAGCGGTTTGACAGTCAGTAATATTGACCGCGTCAACGCAACCTTTTAGAAGTCTTGCCTTGGTACGAATGACTTCAGCATCGGCATTTTTGGGAGGACCCAGTTCTCCTGTTACGGCAAACTGCCCGGATGTTAACACCTTTTCCAAGTTACTGCCTGATTTCATAGCTTCAGATCCTCCCTGACGATCTTTCTGGGACCGCCGTGTAGACTGCTGGACCAATCCTTGATGGGAAAGATCTCCTTCAGTTTTTCCAATTGATTTAATCCCTTCAAACGATCATATATCAACTGCCACACGCAGGCGACATTCGGGTCAATCTCGCATTTCCCGTTCTGTGATCCTCCACATGGGCCATTGAATAAACGTTTTGAACACCGGGCAATGGGACAAAGCCCCCCAGTCCTGTCGAGCACACAGTCGCCGCAGCCCGCGCACCGTTCCGACCACACCCCCTGTTCCTCTGAAACGCCCATAAAACTGGTATTAAGCGCTGGGAAAACCAGAGTTGTGGGGTACATATCAGCTAAATAATTGACCCCGACGCCACAGGCCATCGATAGAATGGCATCGTAGTTGCCCGCCTCACCTTTTAATTCTTCCAGATATTCCGTATCACACTGCCGGGCAAGAGTCTTTTCCATTGTTTCAACAGGTTCTCCTTTTTTTTTGCGGTCAATCCGAAGGATCAAGGCAAGGATCTCGACCTCCTTTTCTCCTCCGGCGGAACAGACGCTCACACATCCGCTACATCCCAGGATTAATATCTTTTTAATCCCTTTCAGCATTCCGATAATTTCCTGGATCGGTTTTCTCTGTCCGACAATCATATTCTATTTCCCCTTTAATGGACTTGATCCTAACTTTTTAATCCGCATAGTCATCTCTTCGGCTACTTCAATAAATCCGCGATTCGGCTCGCGAGAAATCATATACATCTCTATGCGTTCAGGTTCTATATTCAATTGGTCGAAAACATCTTTCACGTAATCGACTCTTTTTTTTGCAATCTGACTCCCTCTTACATTGTGGCAGGTATCGTCCTTGCATCCGGCAACGTAAATTCCGTCTGCGCCCTGTTCAAAGGCCTTTAATAGCCTGGTTATGCTGATCCTGCCGCTGCAGGGCAGTATTTCCAGTCGCACATTCTCCGGAAACCCCAACTGAGGTAAGTTCTGCAAATCCTGGGAGCATGCATAGGCGGTATAATGGCAGCAAAACGCCACAATATCCGGTTGGTTCACATCATTCATAATTCCCTCGAGAGCAAAAATTCACACGAGGCAAACCGCCTCACATCTTGAGATGTCTGTAATTCAATAGCCTTGGCCGGGCACTCGGACACACAGATCCCGCAGGCCACACACTTTACCGGTTCAATATGGGCGACACTATCATCCCCCACATAGGGAACACCAAAAGGGCACACCCGAACACACGTGAGGCAGGCTACGCAACGTTTTTCGTCTACAACAGCCAATTTTCCCATTTCACCCAATCTTTCCGCATCCACATAGCCGTCCTGCAAGGCCAAGATCCTCAGCGCCTTGATCACATCGCTGAAGCTCACATCCTGCGGACACACGAACTCACAGGTTTGGCATTCTGTGCAATACCAGATCAAATCGGATGAAAGGAGACGGTTTTTCAGGCCGAGCATGATCATATGAAGGATCTTTCGCGGATCGAATTCCGGGATCACCTGGCTGACCGGACATGTTCCAGTACAACTGCCGCACGCGTAGCATTCCTTGACATGTTTACCTTCCGGAAGTTCCGCCACTTCAAATTTGAATCGAGGTTCTAACTCATCTCTGTCTATTGCCATAATTTTTTTACTGGTTACTGGTTACTTGTTGCTCGTTGCTGGTTACTGATAGTTGCCCATCAGATTCCGTTATTAACCCTTTTTTGCTGAATGTAGAGACATATTTTTCGATTTCTGAAAGGGATGCGCCGATCTTTTTTTCCAGATCATTAAAAGAAACCGGGCCATCTTTTTGGATCCGAAGGAATGTTTCATGTCTTGCAATTTCAGTATTTATAACGCCGGCTACTTTCTGACCCAGCTTATCATGAATGATCTTGTCGGAATAATCACCTTCCTTGCGTAGTTCCTTAGCAAGATTTCCAAACCTGGTTCGTAATTTCATCTGCTTTGCCGCTGACTTTGCTGCTAATATTTTTAATCTTAATTCATCTTTATCTTTCTTTTCCGTCTTTCCTAATGGGCCCAGTTCTTTGATCTTATTTGTGAAATTCGTTATAATCTCTACAAAGCGAGGTCCCTCTGCAGCGGATGCCCATTCAAGAAGAAATCTTTCCGTTGAGAGTCCGGCTTTTTCCAATAACTTGCGTGTTAACGCCGCAACTACCAAGGCCTCATAATTTCCGGTCTGGTAATGACATTCTCCGAGATGGCATCCACCAACAAACACTCCATCCGCTCCACAGGAGAAGGCCTCAAGAATAAAGACAGGATCAATCCTTCCTGAACACATTACTCTGATTACTCTGATGTTTGGCGGATACTGGTATCTTGCCACCCCTGCTGAATCTGCCGCTGTATAACAGCACCAGTTACATAAAAAACCGAGTATCTTCGGCTTAAATAAATCTTGAGACATTTTATTTTCCTTGACTTTAGTCGAGTAGTTAAATAGTCGAGTCGTCGAGTAGCTGATTGGTCGAGTGGTCAAGTGGTTGACTAATTCCTGCTCGACTATTTCTCCACTCGACTATTCGACCACTCGACTAATTTGTGAGCGAAGCGAACTAAGTTCATTAAGAATCAGGCGATGTAATCTTTTTCAACTTTTGAGCTGATGATTCTGAAAGACCGCCTCCTGCCATTGCAATATCGACTGTATGAAAGCCCAGTGTCTTGTAAAGGTCGAGAAGGTCGGGCGTTTTTAAACCTATCTGGACCAAATGTTTTTTTACGGTTTCAATATCTCCTCTGACAATGGGGCCGGTAAGCGCTCTGTCAATCCCGGCTTTTTCTATGTTGGAAAGCGTCCCTTCAATTAGTGGTTTTAGCGCTTTTAAAGCATCTGCGCCTGATATCCCTGCCGCTTCAATAAGCTTTAAGGAAAGGCCGAGCACTGTTACAAGGTAGTTTGATGCTGCCACTGCCGAAGCATGATAGAGTGTTTTGGCCTCTGTTTGTATTGTAAAGCAGGTTGCCCCAAGGTCGGTTGCGATTTTCCTTGCTATACTGACAGCTTCCTTTTCACCTTCCAGGGAAATTATTATATCCTGAAAAGGATTTTTTTCAATCTCAACTGAAGCAAAAGTCTGGAGAGGATGCATTGACCCCGCAAAAGCGCCACACTCTTTTACAGATGATAGAATGGTTGAAGGGAGCGCTCCGCTGCAGTGCAGTACCACACCATTTTTACAGAAACCGGAATGAAGGGAGATACTGTTGCACGTGTCGGCTATAGCGCTGTCAGGTGTTGTTATAAAAACGATATCCGCCTTTCTTGTTATTTCCCAGGGAATCCGGCTGCAATTATCAGAACCGCTGATTTCAGCAGCCCTCTCGGCAGACGAAAGGCTTTTACTGGCAAACCCGGCTGGTTTATAGCCGGCCTTTGCAAGAAATTTCCCCAGCGCAGTGCCGACCTTTCCGCATCCTATAATGGCAAAAGATGGTTTCATATTTCAATAACAATGCTTTTTGGCGGGAAATTTACCTGCCTGCACTTCCTCTATATACTGTTTTATTCCGGTTTTTGCATCATCAAGCAGATTGGCGTATTGCTTTACGAATTTTGGCAGATGCCTGTCATTTAACCCTAAAAGGTCGTGCAGCACAAGTATCTGCCCGTCGCAATGTGGACCCGCTCCTATTCCTATTGTCGGTATGGCAAGCGCTTTAGTTATCTTTTCTGAAATTTCGGATGGGATACCTTCTAAAACAACGGAAAAGGCTCCGGCGGATTCTATCTCAAGGGCATCTGCCATGAGCTGTTCTTCATTGCGCTGAACCCTGTAGCCTCCCATCTGGTGAACAGATTGCGGTGTAAGGCCTATGTGGGCCTGTACCGGAATTCCAGCTCCTGAAATTGCTTTTATTGTTTCACTGACGGCTCTTCCTCCCTCCAGCTTGACTGCAGCAGCGCCTGCTTCTTTAAGAAAACGTCCTGCATTGGCAATTGCATCTTCTATGCTTGTCTGGTAAGACATAAACGGCATGTCACCGACAATCATTGCATTTCCGGCGGCTTTTGACACAATGCAGGTATGGTATATCATTTCATCCATTGTAACCGGCAGGGTGCTCGATTTTCCTTGAATCACCATTCCTACTGAATCCCCTACAAGGATCATATGTACTCCTGAATCATTAACTATCTTTGCAAATGGATAATCATAGGCTGTAAGAGCAACTATTTTTTCACCTTTTTCCTTCATCTTGTAAAGAGTGGTAAGCGTAACTTGTGATTTCATAGTTTTATCTCCTAATTTCCACCAAACGCCCTTATCTGGGCCATTATCTCTTCATTAGTGAAGCCCCCCATTGATATGGCAAATGTTGGGCAATGTGAGGCGCATACACCGCACCCCTTGCATGAAGCTGAAATCGTCTCGGCTTTTTTCCTTTTTCCCACCCTGATTATCCTGATCGCACTATATGGGCAGAGACTCTCACAGATGCCGCAGCCGATACAGACATCGGTGTTAACTACCGAGACAATCGGTTCCACCGATACAAATCCCTTTGCCAGCGAGGCGCCGGCTTTTGATGCCGCAGCCTTTGCCTGTGCAATCGATTCATCGATAGGTTTTGGGGAATGCGCCAGCCCACACAGGTAGACCCCGCTTACAGAGAATTCTACCGGGCGAAGCTTGGCATGAGCTTCCAGGAAAAACTTATCGCCGGTAAGAGGAACCTTGAGATCCTTTGCCAGTTGTTCCACATCATGTGGCACAATCCCTACGCTCAATGCCAGCAAATCCGGTTTAATGGCTACCTTTTCATCAAGCAAGGGATCCAAAAATTCAATCTTAACCTTTCCGCCTTCTTCGGTAACTTCAGGGAGAGCATCCTTTTCATAGTGGATGAAGATTACACCTTTTTCTCTGGCCTTTCTGTAGTAGTCTTCCGCAAACCCATAGGTTCGCATGTCCCTGTAAAGAATATATACAGTGGCACGTGAATTTAACTCCAGTATCTTCAAGGCGTTTTTAACCGCCTGCATGCAGCATATCTTGCTGCAATAGGCAAGGTCTTGTCCACGTGATCCCACGCATTGAATCATAACGATTTCTTGTATCTTTGTTACCTCAACATCAGAAGAGATTATCTTTTCCAATTCAAGCTGTGTGAGCACTTGCTTTGATTTTCCATAAAGATATTGTGTAGGCTGATATGGCCTGCCGCCGGTGGCTATAATTATAACGCCATGTTCCACAGTCTCAGTTTTAGAGCCGGAGTTGATTGACGTGGTAAAATTCCCCACATACCCGGATATGTTTTCAACAGTTGAATTAGTATAGGCATGTATAAGTGGTTCTTGCTCTATCTTCTTTTTGAGTTGCTCGAGAAGTGCATGCGGATCGTCCCCGGAAAGGGTAAAAACAAGATTGTCGAGATTTCCGCCAAGTCGATCGGCTTTTTCTACAAGAAAACACTCAAACCCCTGCTCCGCAATACTCAAAGCTGCGGTCATACCGGAGACACCCCCACCGACAACAAGTGCCTTTGGGATAACCGGAACGGTCTGTTCAACAAGGGGCTTAAGGAGGTTTGCCTTTGCCACTGCCATCCTTACAAGCTCTTTAGCCTTGGCCGTTGCTTCTGCCGGTTCATGCATATGCACCCATGAACACTGATCCCTTATATTAACCATTTCAAATAAAGAACGGTTCAAGCCTGCATCTCTCAGGGTTTCCTGGAATAGGGGTTCATGAGTACGGGGGGTACAGGCAGCAACCACTATCCTGTTCAATTTATATTCTTTGATCTTTTCTCTGATTGCAACTTGCGTATCCTGCGAGCAACTATACGGATTTCTATCACAAAATACTACATTATCGAGTGTAGAGGCATACTCCTTCACTGCCGGCACATCCACCACGCCACCGATGTTGATTCCGCAGTGACAGACAAGCACACCGATCCGCGGTTTTGCTTCTATCTCGATTTCAGCCGGATATTCTTTCTTCACTGCACTGGTTCCACGAACATCCCGCAGGAGCTCTGCGGCAAGAGCGGCCGCGCCACATGCCTGAGTTACACTATCCGGGATATCCTTTGGGCCCTGGAAAGCACCGGCTACAAAAATCCCCGGCCTGGTTGTCTCAAGCGGTGAAAAGTTACCCGTCTTGCAAAAATCATAGTGATTGAGATCGATTCCAGCGGCAGATGCCAGTGGTTCAGCATCAGTGGGTGACTCAAGGCCCTGAGCCAGGATCACCATATCAAAATCTTCGGCTATGTGCTCTCCCTTCTCATTTACATAAGGAATCCTTAAGTTTTTGCCGTTTTCCCGGACACCGGCAACCCTTGCCCGGACAAATCGAAGACCATACTCTTTTTCGGCCCTTTGGCGAGCAGCGTCAAATCCCTTACCTTGAGTCCGCATCTCCATATAGAAGATAACAATTTCAAGATCAGGGTCATGTTCTTTCACGACCGTGGCCTCCTTTACGGCATACATACAGCAAACCGATGAACAGTACCCGTTGCCGCACGTTACATCTCTTGAACCGACGCACTGTAAAATGGCAATACGTTTTGGATGCTTTCCATCTGATGGCCGAAGGATCTCCCCGTTGGATGGACCAGAAGCGCACATCATCCTTTCAAACTCGAAACCGGTAAGTACATTGGGGTAGGAACCGTAACCAAAACGACTCAGTATATCTTCACTCAGCGAGCCGAAACCCGGGGCAAGTATTACAGCGCCTACGGCTAAGTCAAGCGTCTCCTCCTTTGCATCAAGGTCGATCGCCTGGGCCTGACAGGTAGATACGCATATCCGGCAGGTCTGATTGTTGACAAAAAGGCACTCCTTTGGATCGATATAGAAACTCGCAGGAACAGCCTGAGGATAGTCCATATGAGGATTTTTTGTTACGGTAAAGCCCTCATTGTAAGCGTCAGGAATAACTATGGGACAGTACATGGTGCACATGCCGCAGGCAGTACACAGTTCTTCGTTGATGTATCGGGGCTCACAGTGAACTTCGGCAGTGAAGTTGCCCGCCTCTCCGTCCACGGATGCCAGAGTCGCTTTTGTTATAATCTTTATGTTCGGTGACCTGCCGGCCTCAACCAGCTTGGGCGCCAGGATACAAATGGAACAGTCATTTGTGGGAAAGGTCTTGTCGAGCCGGGCCATAGCCCCGCCGATCGAAGCTGATTTTTCGACAAGGTAGACATAGTAACCCAGATCGGCAAGGTCGAGCGCCGCCTGAACGCCGGCCACCCCGCCGCCCACAACGAGTACGGAACCTTTTTTTGTCGTTTTACTTTCTTTCATATTTGTAACTATTTAGCCACTTATTCCAGCTCACGCCTCATGGCCATGTCATAGAGGACTCTTTTCTTCTTCTCCTGGATACCGAGGGCATCTCGCCCTTTCTCTATACGCTCGATCATCAGTTGCGCCATCTTTATTGGATCGGATTCAACCGCCCACATTCCGCCGTACAGCTCTTCCATTTCACTGAACAGAAAATCGGTCACAACCTTGCTTCCAGTTGTTGGAAAGGTGCGACCAAATACAACAAAAACGCCACTTGCAACAAAATAATGTCCAAT
This sequence comes from Candidatus Desulfaltia bathyphila, assembly GCA_014381545.1. Classification (GTDB taxonomy): domain Bacteria; phylum Desulfobacterota; class Desulfobacteria; order Desulfobacterales; family ETH-SRB1; genus Desulfaltia; species Desulfaltia bathyphila. Next base: position 25,436 of record JACNLL010000026.1, on the reverse strand, counting down.
AGATATCGCCTTTTCACTCATCCACTCCGGCGCACAACCGGCCGCAGGCACCTGGTAAATATCGTCGCCAAGCCCCCCCTCACGGACAATCTCTGTCGCAGCGATCAGGATCCGGCTGTTGTCCACACATGATCCCATGTGCAATACCGGGGGCATACCCACGGTCTCACATACCTCTCTCAAGCCCGGCCCTGCCAGCTCTGCAGCCTCAGGCGTTAAAAGTCCTGCACGTCCACATGCAGTAGCAGCACAGCCTGTGACAAGAACCAGGACATTGTTGGCTATCAACTCTTTTACCACAGTGGTATGCACGTGCCCGGAACGTACGCGCACGCTGTCACATCCTACAACTGCTCCGACCCCCCGGATACGACCATTGATGATATTGTCATTCAAGGGACGGTACGACGCACGGAAGGCGCCACCCAATATATGATTGATTGTCTCATGACTGAAGCCGACCACCACATCCATCTTATTGTGTGGGATATTGATCTCCCCTCGCTGCGGATACCTGTCAATAGCGCGTTGGACTATCTGCCTGGCTGCTTCCGATGCATTGTGATGATGTACCTCTATATGTTTTGCGCCAGGAATTTTTGCCCGGTCAGACGTGGTAATCATCTCAGTATGGAAACACCCGGCCACAGCAGGAAGAGACTGCATGACGCATTGAACATCTACTACCATTACCTCTACAGCGCCTGTTGCAAGCACGATCTCCTGCTGGATAAAGCTCCCTGCAACAGGGATTCCGTGACGCATGAGGATCTCATTTCCGGTACAGCAGACACCGACCAGATTGATCCCTTTTGCTCCCACCTTTTTGGCTGCCTCTATCATCTCCGGATCCTCAGCAACCAACACCATGGCTTCAGACAGGATCGGTTCATGACCGTGTACAACCACGTTGACCTCGTCTTTGGAAAGAACACCAAGGTTGACCACCGCCCGAGTCGGAACCGGAGTTCCGAACATGATGTCCTGAAGTTCGGTAGATATCATGGATGCGCCCCAACCGTCTGCCAGTGCACACCTGGTGGCCTGAAGAAGCAGGTTGCGATAATCCTGGTCGGTCCCCATATGGGTCCGATGCATGATTTCTACCACTTCCCGCTGTATACCACGCGGGGCAACACCGATTTTTTTCCATACTTCTTGCCGCTTTTCAGGTGCACGACGTATGCAGTACAGGCCTCCTTCTTGCTTCCCGAATTCAGCTAATGCCTTTTCACCCAGCTCAATAGCAATATCCTTTGTGTTCCGGTCTTTTGTCTTTATTTCAAAGACCTCTGCCAGCGCACGAAGCTTCTTTTCATCCTTGATTTTATACTCGGATTCTCCTTTTGCCGCGGCCAGAAATGCCATTGCTGTCTCAAGGGCGTGATCCATGTGTGCAGACGCCCCTGCAGCAACCATACGACAAAAATTACGCGCTGCCACTGTAGCAGGAGTAGCCCCGCAGATCCCGATCGATTCCGGAACATCTTCGATCATCATGCACGGGCCAAAGGAGCAATTACGACAACATGTGCCCCCCTGACCGAAAAGACAAGGCTCAATAGCGCTTTTGTTCATCCGTTGGATGTAGGTAACAACCCCCTTGCCCTCGGCCTGCTTTGCAACACAGGTGCTTCCCTCACAATCAATACCGAGGCAACGGGGCGCCACGCCAACAGGAGATCTTCTTGATCCCATAATCAATCCTCCAAGATTAGCTCATAGCTGCTTAGGTTTTGAACAGTCATAATCGGAGCTTTTTTATCATGTTTTTCACCACGAAGAGCACGAAGAACACAAAGAAATTATAAAAGCACTCTTCCTAACCTTCGTGCCCCTTCGCGGTTTAATTTTTCATTAGCTTATATTGTATTTTTGGCCGCTTGTATCGTATTCTTCATCAGCATGACGATGGTCATGGGGCCGACGCCGCCGGGTACCGGCGTAATGGCGGCGGCTTTTTCTTTTACACTTTCAAAGTCTACGTCGCCTACTAAAATTGCTTTGCCTTCCGGAGTCTTTCCTATCCGATTTACCCCCACATCGATAACCACAACCCCCTCTTTTACCATGTCCCCTGTAACTGTCTTGGGATAACCGGTAGCTACTATCAGGATGTCTGCTCGCTTTGTGTGGAAGGCCAAGTCTTTTGTTTTTGTATGGCACAACGTTACCGTTGCATTGCCTGCTGGTCGTTTTTGGAGCATCAGATTAAGGACAGGTTTCCCAACAATGTTGCTCCTGCCCACAACTACGACCTCGGCGCCTTCTGTTTGCACACCGGAACGGGCCAGAAGCTCCAGTATCCCATGAGGGGTACAGGGGAGAAAACACTTTTCCCCGATCACCATCTTTCCTATATTTACCGGATGGAAACCATCCACATCTTTAGCGGGATCAATGGCACATATAACGCGGGATTCATTAATCTGTTTAGGAAGAGGGAGCTGAACCAATATCCCGTGAATCCGTGAATCCTTGTTCAATTTCTCAATTAGCAAGAGAAGCTTTTCCTCCGAGATATTTCCAGACAAATCGATTCTTTCCGAATATATCCCCAAATTGCTACACGACTTCTCCTTTTGGCCCACATATACCTTGGAGGCTGGATCGTCACCCACAAGAACTGTGGCCAACCCCGGAGTTACACCGTGTCTTTCCTTTAATTCCACTATCTCTTTTTTCAGTTCTTCCCGTATCTGTTTGGCGATTTCAGTGCCGCTGATAATCTTTGCAGACATTATCTTAATTTCCTTAAAACAACCCCTTTACTTTTCCGGTCTCCACATCAACATCAATACGCCGATAGGCCGGATCAGAAGCCGTTCCCGGCATCAGGCTGATTGCCCCTGCCACGGGCACCACGAATCCCGCCCCTTTATACGTCAAGATATCCCGAACAGGGAGTGTCCAGTCTTTCGGCACACCTTTTTTAACCGGATCGTGAGAAAGACTTAGATGGGTTTTGACCATACATGTACCCAATTTTGCCAGTTCCGGATCCTGTTCAATTCTCTTTGCCTTGGCTTCGGCTTCCTGGGTATAACTTACACCGTCCGCGCCATATACCTCTTTAGCAATCAATTCAATCTTCTTGCGCAATGGAGTCTCAAGATCATAAAGAAAGTGAAAGTCATTTTCCTCCTCACACGCATCGATAACCGCATCGGCAAATTCTAGAGCCCCGTCACCACCTTTAAGCCAATGTTCGGAAACGGCAACGCGGGCGCCCGCGGCTTCTGCCGACCTGCGAACCGCTGCTATTTCATCTTTGGTATCGGTATAGAAGGAATTGATGCAGACCACAGGGTTGATTCCCGCCTTTTTAACGGTTCGGATATGGTGAGTTAAATTTTCGCAACCATTTTCCACCCAGTCCACATGCTCTTCAAGATAAGCCGGATCCATTGGTTTCCCCGGAGGCAGAGGAGGCCCGCCACCATGACATTTTAATGCGCGAATAGTTGCCACTACTACAGCGCAATGCGGTTTCAAACCACTAAAACGACACTTTAAGTTCCAGAATTTTTCAAACCCGATGTCAGCTCCAAAACCACTTTCCGTAACATTGTAGTCTGCAAGTTTTAATCCAACCCTGTCCGCTATAATAGATGACTGGCCTATTGCGATATTTGCAAACGGCCCTGCGTGCACAAAGACCGGCTGCCCTTCTAAAGTCTGGAGGAGATTCGGGTTGAGCGCTTCCACCATCCATGCAGTCATGGCGCCGTCAACCTCAAGGTCTGCTGTAGTAACAGGATCGCCTTTTTTATTATAGGCAACCACGATCTTTCCCATCCGTTCACGCATATCTTTCAGGTCGGTAGCAACCGCCAGAATAGCCATAATCTCCGAGCTTACGGCAATCCCGAATTTAGACTGCATGGGGAAACCGTCCATCTTTCCGCCAAGACCTATGATAATATTCCGAAGCGATTGAGCGCAAAAATCGATAATCCACCCCATTTCCACATTTTTGGGATTAATATCGAGCCGTTTCAGATTCTTTTTCGCCAGTATCTCATCAGAATAGTTGTTTTCATGCTGCATTCTGGCTGTCAAAGCTACCATGGCCAGATTATGCGCATTCATAATGGCATTAATATCGCCTGTAAGCCCTAATGAAAACGGGGTAAGAGGGATACACTGGGCCAGGCCGCCGCCTGCGGCGCTCCCCTTTATATTCATAGTCGGACCGCCGGAAGGTTGACGGATAGCGCCGATAACCCGTTTTCCACGCTTGCCAAGCCCGGGCACCAATCCCATGGCAGAAGTGCTTTTGCCTTCTCCAAGCGGAGTGGGAGTAATGGCGGTGACATCAATATATTTACCGTCCGGTTTATCTTTCAGGCGTTTTAAAACTTTTGCAAAATCGACTTTTGCCACATAATGTCCATGTGGAAGGAGTTCATCTTTCTCCAACCCAAGCTCCTCTCCCAATTGATAAACCGTTTTCATATTCTTTTCAGCATATTCGGCAATTTCCCAGTCTTTATATTTGGTTGGATCGAGAACCATAATTCCCTCCTTTTTTCTGTATTCCAATAATTTACTGAATCATATTTATTTAAAATCTTTATAATATGGTATCTTTCATTTAGTCAAGTATAAATTATTCATTTTTTTTATATTACTCGTTGCTGGTTACTCGTTGCTTTTTCTCTTGACACACAATTGAAGAACCCTGTAGCAAGCTACAGGGAATCTTCGACAGCTTTTAGCTCACAAAAAAGCGAGTCTCTAACATCCCAAAGGAGCAACAATGAAAATCGCAATCACAGGCAAAGGCGGCGTCGGCAAGACCACACTTGCAGGCACGCTCGCCCGCATCTTCGCAGCAGACGGCTTTGCAGTTCTTGCAATCGATGCCGATCCTGATATGAACCTGGCATCTGCCATCGGTATCAAAAACCCACCTGCTCCGCTCACAGAACACAAAAAACTAATCGAAGAACGAGCAGGCACAGACACAGGAGGTATCTTCAAACTGAACCCGAAGGTGGATGACATCGCTTGTCGATTTGGCGTGACCGAGCATGGTGTTTCCATGCTCACAATGGGAACCATTGACAAAGGAGGATCAGGATGTATGTGCCCTGCATCCTCGTTGCTGCGTGCGCTGCTGCGTCATGTGCTGCTTCGGGAACAGAGTATTGTGATCCTTGATATGGAAGCCGGCATTGAGCATCTCGGGCGCGGAACCGCTAGCGGGGTTGATCTGATGATTGTGGTGGTCGAGCCCGGAACCAGATCAATCGAAACAGCGGCACGGATACAGAAATTAAGTAAAAAGATCGGAATCGGAAGACTGGCTGCCGTAATCAATAGAGCGAGCGAACGCGATATTGACGCAATCAGCGCAAAACTGGACAGACTCGGAATTCCTGTAATCGGCGCAATTCCGTATGATGATAAACTGATACAGGCAGATATCAATGAGCAGGCGCCGTTTGATGCCGGGGGCGATGCAGTTCTGGCAATCGAGAGAATAAAGGATGCGATCACGAGGATTCATAATCTTTATGCAACCGCCTATCTGCAACCTTTTCCAAGGATTCTTTGACTGTATATAGTACTGTGAATTTTTCTTCCAGAATATTGACCAGTTTTACCAGCCGATCATGTTCCATATGTCGAATTCGAAAATAGACGTTTCTGTACCCTTCATCCGCTAAGTCATAGCTTGTGAGTATACTCACGACCCGGCCGCCCATGTTGCGGATGACATCCGCAACTTCATGCACTGATCCCGGTTTATCTCTCAGGCAGAGAGCAAACTGTGTATCGCCGTTGTATACTCCGGTAATATGGATTAAAGCTTTGAATATATCTGTTTCCGTTATAACACCGATCAAATTTTGTTGATCGTTTATTACCGGGAGTCCTGAAATCTTGTTTTCAAGCATCAAGACCGCTGCAAATTCTATAGTCTCATCAGGTTTCACATAGGTCACGTTTTTTGACATCAATTCTTTGACTTTAATCTCAGACAACAGATAACTTATTTCATAGATATCCAGAGTGGTCGCCTTTGATGGAGAAGCCTCTTTTAAATCCGTATCAGTAACAAGCCCAACTAATTTTCCCTTTCTGACTACAGGGAGACGACGAATATTGTTTTCCTTCATAAGGACGGAAGCCTTCATCATAGAAGTTTCTTCCTCGACTGAAATTACATCACTTGACATCCATCCTTTGACTAACATAATATTTCCTCCATTGCTTGTAAGGGGCTCTGACCCCGCCGGTCTGCATATTTCATAAAAAATCAAAATAATTTGTATAAAAATTAAGTATATAAAGGTAATTGAATGTGTGTCAAGAGAAAAAGTGACGCAACATATTGTGGTTCAAGGTTATCCTGCCGCGGAAGGCTTTTGTGGAGGGGAGATGTGGGCACACGTCTTCACCGAGCGAAAAAGCGAGGAATCAGTATGGGGGAGAAACCTGGCAGCGCTGAATCTGTTCATGAATTCCTGATTTACGTTTAATTCAAGATAAGTAATGCGGTCTCTGATATTATCGATCTCATCTAAACACTCACTCGATGTAAGCACCATGGTTGCTCCGCCAATAGAGCTGTTATCCAGGGATTTGTAACGGTCAATCGGCAGATCAGGAAGCATTCCAATAGATATAGCCGACCTGGGATTGATAAAAGATCCAAAGGCGCCTGCCACATAAAATGTAGAAAGATCCTTAAAAGAGATTCCAGCAGAAGATGTAATAGTCTCAAGTATTGTATACATGGCGGCCTTGGATCTGATAAGACTGTTAATGTCTGCCTGGCTTATAGTAAGGTCAGACCCCGTGGCGGAATCTTTTGCAGGCGCCACCACAAGATGCCTGGCACCATCTTTCTTCTTTAGTCTGTTGCCGCATATCGACGGCACCAACTTGCCCTTGATGTCGATCATACCGCGAAGAAAAAGCTGGGCTGCAAGGTCTATCAGGCCTGAACCGCAAATCCCTCTGGGCGGCATGTTGTCAATGGTATGCAATCGAATATTATAAGTATCATGATCGATAACAACCTGATCAATCACACCCGGGCCCGCCATCATACCCATCCCGGTTACCCCGCATTCCAGGGCAGGGCCTGCTGCTCCGGCACAGGCAATAAGCCAGTCTCTATTTCCTAATACAACCTCTGCATTTGTTCCAACGTCAACCAAAATGGCTGTATCCTCTGTTTTGTTTAAGCCGGAAAACAGAATTCCTGCAATCAGGTCTCCACCAAAATAGCTGCCGACATTTGGAAAGATCAGAACTCTGGCCATAGGGTTAACCTTAATTCCCAGCTCTTTTGCTTTTACAAGCCCGGGTCTGTTTATAACCGGAATATATGGTTCACGTACTATCCAGTGAAGACTAAGACCCATGAAAAAATGGGTCATGGCTGTATTGCCTGCCACAGAAAGGGAATATATGTTATATGGCTTTATTTTACAGGAATCGCACAACCTTATGATCATTCGATTAAGGCTGTCGACAATCATTTTGTTGAGCTTATTCAGCCCTCCATCCTGGTCCGCAAAGTGTATCCTTGCCAACACGTCGGGTCCCACGGATATTTGGGGATTGTCAAAAGATGTTTCGGCCGGAATCAAACCTGTTGAAAGGTCTATAAGGCGCAAGACAATCCTGGTGGTGCCGAGATCAACGGCCAGGCCGTAGGTGGGACTTGTATCCTGCGAATGCGTAATACCTGTAACAACCCACCTTTTCCGATCCTTGAAAAGGATGCAGTCGACATTATATTCGCATTTTCTTAAAAGATCCGGCAATCTTTTTAATAAATAAAAGTCTATATCAACGGCATCGGTATTAAGCCTGGTTTTTAATTCTCCTATAAGCCGATCAGCATCTGCAGTATTATTTTGCAGAGTTGGGGGAGTGATAGAAACATGTCTTATCCAGCCTGTCCTGTTTTGAATTCGATCACACATGAAGCTCACGCACAGTCGGTTAATGTTACATAAAAATGAGTTTGTAAATTTCTGTTAATGGGAGTAAACTATGCGTAAATTTATCGAATTGCAAATGGAATTTTGGAAAAAGAAGTGGCCGTGACAATAGAAAAAGCGGTTTTCCCTTTTACACATAATTCTTGACACTATTTGGATAATAACATAAAAATTACATAAATGGTAATAGTTCAGCCACAAAGTTGCAAAGACACTAAGGTTCTAAAATGATTGTTTATTTCTTATGCACAGTAAAAAGCAATATCTGTAAATTTTTTGTGGGAATGAATTCTTCCTTTTATATAAGGTTTAGAAAAATATGAGAGAACAAGGTAGAGATAATGAGTATTAATGTTGTTGAAAGGATCGATGATTTAATCATGGTGAAGCACATACTTGTAAGTGTTTCAGACAAAAATGGCCTCGACAAGCTAATACCGGAGATGCTTTCAGTAAATCCTGAGCTAAAATTTTTTTCAACCGGAGGCACATACAGTAGTATAAAAGAGATACTTGGTTCTGATGCCGCATCCTGCTTGACACAGGTGTCAGATTACACGGGGCAGCCCGAAACCCAGGGTGGGCTTGTAAAGACTTTGGATTTTAAAATATATCTGGGTCTTCTTACGGAAACATATAATGAATACCACAAAAATGATTTGAAGAGAACAGATTCTGTTCCCATCGATATGGTCGTAGTGAATCTGTATCCTTTTAAGGAGACTATTGCAAAACATAATATAACCATTGAACAGGCCAGGGGTAATATTGATATAGGCGGCCCCTGCATGATAAGGGCTGCCGCCAAAAACTTTATAAGAGTGGCACCGGTTGTTGACCCTTCTGACTACGAAACTATTGTATCAGAGATAAAATCAAATAACGGACAATTATCTCTGAGGCTACGCTGTGAGCTGGCGCAGAAGGCCTTTGAGCACACAGCCGTATATGACCGGTTTATCGCAGACTATTTGAGTGATAGAACCTTCGATGAAGTAAAGGCTTGTTATTCCTTTTAAAGTTACAAATGACTAAAATTATGGAGCAAAGCGACCCCTTAACTTTAGGGTTAGCTTACTTGAAATCAATTAGGAGATATAAATGGCTGAAGATCTAAAGAAAATGTATAAAACAATCATGGATGACCATTTTACGCCTAATATGGAAATCAGCTTTGTGGACAAGGATAAAAGGCAGACTCTTTTTTATGAAAAAGTTACCTGGACTATAGATAATGTTGAAAAAGGTTTAAGGTACGGCGAAAATCCCGGTCAGGAAGCAGCCCTGTATAAATTGATTAACGGAAACCTGATTTTAGGTGAAACCGAAACAATCCAGCCAGGCCAGTATCTGGCTTCTGACATTGAGTTGTTGCAGTCAGGGAAGCATCCCGGCAAAATCAATTTGACCGATGCTGATAATGCCTTGAATATCCTGAGATATTTTACGGACAAGCCAACCGCTATAATTGTCAAGCACAACAATCCATGTGGCGTTGCTCAGTCCGATTCTTTAGACAAAGCCTATATTAAGGCCAATATGGCAGACAGAATTGCTGCATTTGGAGGTTGTATCGCTGTAAACAGAGCTGTTGATAAAGCAACGGCGGAAACAATTAACAGACAATATGCTGAAGTTGTGGTAGCTCCTGATTTTGAAGCTGGTGTTATGGATATTTTTGCAAAGAAGAAAAACCTCAGGGTAGTGAGAATAGGAAACATAGACAAATTAACAGATTTTGTCGGGCAGAGATTCGTAGAATTCAAAAGTCTTATTGACGGCGGCATTGTCTCTCAGTGGTCTTTTGTGCCTGCTGCCAGGTCGAAAGATGATCTTAATATTGCCGAGTGCGAATATAAGGGGAAGAATTACAGGATAAACCGTGAGCCGACCGAGAAGGAATATAATGATATGCTGTTTGGATGGCTGGTTGAGTCAGGAGTTACATCTAACTCGGTTATTTTTGTAAAGGACCTGGTAACAGTTGGTATCGGCGCAGGAGAACAGGACAGGGTAGGGGTTGCCGAGATAGCGAGAGATAAGGCATATCGAAAGCTTGCCGACCGTTATTGTTTTGAGATGTATAAAATTCCTTATAATGAATTAAAAGACAAGGATAAAAAGGCAGAAATTGACAGCAGAGTTGCAGACGAAAAGGGCGGGCTGCCTGGTTCCGCAATGGTCAGTGATGCGTTTTTTCCATTCAGGGATGGTATTGATGTGGGTCTGAATGAAGGTGTTTCCGCTGTAATTCAGCCTGGAGGATCTGTAAACGACTATCAGTCGATTGAGGCATGCAATGAGGCGGATGCTACAATGGTATATACGGGGCAGAGGAGCTTTAAGCACTAAGGGTTCACGCAAAAATAACTTCACACGACCTCTACTCAACAAGCTGATGAATACTATCCATAATGTTTTGCATTGATTTGCCGGGCGAGTTCAACATTACTACAAAGCGATACAATTCCCCTTTTTTATTTTCAATATAGCCTGTCCTTGTTGTTATGCCCTTTAATGTTCCTGATTTATAATACTCTCCCTTTAAATGGCGCATTAGATTGTAATACGGCTCAAATTCTTTGATAATTTTAGCCAGATTCTTTGCGGAAATCCTGTTTCTCCTCGACATTCCAGAGCCTTCAACAAGGCGGATGTTGTCTATATTAAGCACATTTTTTGCGTAAGTTGATGCTGCGAGTATCCCTTTGCCCAGCGTTCCTGGAGGACCGAAAACCTTTGCTCCTGTTGCAATCAGTATCTGGTTTGCCATAAAGTTATTTGAATGCTCAAGTAGCCTTGATATTATTTGTTTTAAGGTAAATTCTGAAGCATAGCGATAAATCAGTTTATTTTTGTCTTTCCGAACCGTGCCTAATTTTATCTTTCCCTTTGTTTTTATACCTTCTTTATTCAGTAAATATTGAAAAAGATGCCCTGCATAAAGAGTAATTTCATTTTCAGCATGAGTAAGCACTATTCTTTCCTTCTTGAGACCGGACTGTTTAATCCTTTTAAAAGCGATCGGCAAAAGAGGTGTCTGGGGTTCGGCGCTGATAAAGGAGCCGTCTTTAAGTTGTTTAAAATAAACAGTGTTGAAGTTGACGCACAGGGCTCCGTTTGGCGCATCATATGGCTCTAATGATTCTGTCTTTCCGGGAATTACTATTTTTTTTATAAAATATGAGTCATCCAGAACAAGATCGTTGATCCTTTGACCCTTTATTGAAAGATCAGCGCTTAAGGATTTTGATATCTTTGCTAAAATTTCTGATATCAAAAGCGGATCTCCGTAGCCCTTTATTTTTAGATTTGCCTTTGCATCCATGTAGAATTCAGTTGTGAATCTGTAATCAGGCCCGAGATAATGAAGCGCCACAAGAGATGTCAGTATTTTCAGGGTGGAAGCCGGAATCAGTGGTTTTTCGGCATTTTTGGAAAATATTATTCTACCTTGCCGGTTTGCGACAAGCACAGCATCATTACTGCCGATGTCATGTTGCAGGGCTTGAAGCGCTTTGCTTATAGAGCGCTTTGTTGGATGATTGTTTTGAGTGTATTGATTTTCAGCCCATAAATTTTCCGGTTGCCCGGGAAGCAGAAAATATATTATTAGTAATAAAGATAAGAAGTTATACTTAACGTCAGGCATTTTGATTATTCAACACTTAATGGTTTCGTAAAAAGTCATTCCCCAAGTCATTGCGAGGAGTGCAACGACGAAGCAATCTAATAAATATAAGCACTTATCTTATACGAGATTGCTTCGCTTCGCTCGCAATGACATGTTTTTCGACTTTTTACGACGCCATCACTATTGTTTGACAAAACAGTAAGGTAGCTATAGATTTGAAAAAAGCATGTACCCCATTATAAATATAAAATTATACATGATATAAAATGGAGTGTCTATGAATAACTTGAATATATATTGGAATAAACTCCTGGCAATATTTCCAGGAGAGTCTGTATATTTAAATGTTGTATATAAGGCTGCTCTTGCAGTCGCTGGTTCATTTATTGTCTGGATGATATTGAAATGCATCCTTAATTATATTCAGAAACGGGCAAAAAAATATAACTTTATACGTATTGACACAAAGGTTTTTATAGCTGCCCGCAGAGCGGTTTTTTATGCTCTGGTGCTTGTAACAGGCACATATCTTATCAGGATTTTCAACATTCAATTAATCGAAAAGGCATTCTTTGCTTTTTTGATTATACTACTTGCGGCCCCTGTGAAAGATTTCCTTGTTATGCTTCTTACTTATCTGGAAAATAATATTGCCGCTAAAACAGAGACCAAGATTGATAATATTATTTTCGACCTGCTTAACAAATTTGCCGGCGTAATAGTTTATCTGACGGCGATCATTCTGGCCCTTGATATTCTGGGCGTAAATGTAATGCCGTTTATTGCGGGTGCAGGCGTAATCGGAATAGCAATAGGGTTTGCGGCCAAGGATACGCTGTCAAATCTTATAGCCGGTGTATTGCTCATCATTGACAGGCCCTTTGAAATAGGTGATCGGATCGAAGTGTGGAACGCTCCGGCCGGAAGCGCCTCGTGGGGCGATGTAATAGGTATAGGCCTTCGCGCGACAAAGATAAGGACAACCGATAATATTGTAATAATTATTCCCAATAACGAAATAATGACACGCGATATTGTAAATTACACTATTATCACATCAAAGATCAGGGTTAGAATTAATATTGGAGTTGCATATGACGCGGATATGAAAAAGACGAAGGAGATAATTAAAAGGGTTGCTGATTCCGCTGACTGGATTTCAAAAGAGCCGCCGCCTAACGTGGTTGTTAAAAATTTTGGGGAATCATCGGTCGATCTCCAGCTCAGGGTATGGATTGATGATGCGCGAAAACGTATGGATACAATTTCCTACATTACAGATAGAGTAAAAGATGAGTTTGATAAGGAGGGGATTGAGATACCATATCCGAAAAGGGATATTATAATAACGGATAAAAGAAAGGCGTCTGTTTGAGGAGCTTAAGATTATGAAAAAAATTGTTTTGATCTTTATCCTGGGTTTGTTTTTTTCAGGCTGCGGAACCCTGGCAAAAGAGTCTGAATTTTTTGAGCATGACACAATGTACAAAAACTGGGATCACCTGAAATTCAGCATATATGGGTTCGAATATCCTTCAGCGGAAAGTTTAAAGAAAACACAGGAGCAAGGCTGGTGGGGCCTGGAAATACCCATAAATCCTGATAAATAATTATGAGATACAAACATCTGGTCATCGTTTTGCCGGTTTTAATATTTCTTTCCTTTTCTGCAGGGGCTCAATCTGCCGTTAAAAAGACAACCGATCAACTGGGACGATCCGTTATGTTGCCTGATAACCCCCAGCGGATTATATCTTTTGCCCCGAGTATCACGGAAATTATTTATGGGCTGGGCCAGGAACATCGTTTAGCAGGTGTAACCAGGTTCAGCGATTTTCCTCCCGAAGCCGTAAAGCTTCCAAAGGTTGGTTCATTTGTGCGGCTCGATCTGGAAAGGATAGTGGCCTTAAAACCGGATCTTTGTATAGCTATAAAGGATGGCAACCCCAGGGCGGTTGTTGAAAGGCTTGGGTCTCTTCAAGTGCCTGTATATGTTGTGAATCCCAGGGATCTTGATTCTGTTATGGAAACGGTTATTGAGATCGGCGCTCTCCTGAATGCCGGCAAAAAGGCAAAAAGTCTGGTGCAAAAGATGCGTTTCCGGATTCAGCGGGTGGAGTTTCTGGTGGCAAAAGCCTCAAACAGGCCGCGGGTCTTTTATCAGGTTGGAATTTTCCCCATTGTTTCAGCAGGGTCGGATACATTTATCCATGAACTTATTTTGCTGGCCGGAGGAAAAAATCTTGCAGAAGGAACCACCAGATATCCTCGGTTTAGCCGGGAGCAGGTTCTGACCCTTTCTCCGGAGGTTTTTATCATCACTTCCATGGCAAGGGGCGAAGTGTTTGAGCGTGTGAAGAAAGAGTGGAGCAGATGGACAACCATTCCTGCTGTCCGAGACCAGCGAATTTTCCTGGTGGATTCAAGCCTTTTTGACCGCCCAACCCCACGTCTTTTGGACGGGCTTGAAGTTCTTGTCAGGCTGATTCATCCGGAACTATTTGAGCCGGAACTATTTGAGGATGAACAGTGAATCTTAAAGCCCCATTTGTGCTAAAGCGTATTGTGGCGGTTTCTTCCCTGCTTTTGCTTCTCCTTTTAATAACCATGCTTATTGGAATTTCCATAGGGTCAACCGGAAACGGAGTAAAGGCGGTATTACAATCACTGTTCGGAGGAGGAGCCGACTCCATACTAAATACAATTGTCTGGCAAATCCGTTTTCCCCGTGTGCTGCTGGCAGCCCTGGTCGGAGCAACTCTTTCGCTGGGCGGTCTTGTTTTCCAGGCGCTTCTTCGAAACCCGCTTGCCGAACCATATATTCTTGGCATTTCAGGCGGATCTGCTATTGGCGCTATTATCGGCATATTAGCTGGATTATCCCGTTTTCCGGGTGTCAGCTTTACCGCCTTTCTTGGAAGTATAGCCACGCTGCTTTTGCTTCTTATAATGTCATCAGGACAATCTATTCTTAAAAAAAATACACTGCTTCTTTCCGGTGTAATGGTAAATGCATTCTGCGGTGCGATTATCATGTTTCTTGTTTCCATGACGCAGGACTCCAGGCTCCATAATATTATTTTCTGGCTCATGGGAGATCTTTCCATGAGCGATATCGGACAAGTCGGAATACTTGCCCTAACACTTTTGCCCTGTTTTATTATTCTTTTCAGATATTCACATTCGATGAATCTTCTCCTTATGGGAAATGAAATGGCCCAGACCATGGGCGTAAACATCAAGAGGGTAACCACGATCCTTCTTGTAGTTACATCGTTTATGGTTAGCTCAACCGTATGTCATTGCGGCCTGCTGGGTTTTGTCGGCCTGGTTATGCCGCATCTGCTGCGGCTTATACTCGGCCCTGACCATCGTGTCCTTGTTCCAGCCTGTATTCTTGGAGGCGGGGCGTATATGGTTATATGTGATTTACTGGCAAGGACCTTCCCGCAGCAGGGTGAGATGCCTGCCGGCGTGATTACCGCCATGATCGGAGCGCCGTTGTTTATTTATCTTCTAAAAAGATCAAAACGATGAAAAAAGCAGTTGAGATAAAAAGCTTAAGTTTTTCATACATCGACAATGAGGTTTTGAAAAATCTTTCTTTTTCGATTTCTGAAGGCGAATTTTTTATCATAATCGGCCCAAACGGGTCAGGCAAGACAACCTTGATGAAAACAATTGCCGGAATCCTAAAACCAAAACAAGGCAAACTGAGAATATTTGATCGCCCTTTAAAAGACTATACCAGAAAGGATCTGGCAAAAACAGTTGCCCTTGTTCCGCAGATGGCGGGACTTGATTTTCCATTTACTGTTACCGAGCTTGTTCTAATGGGGCGTTCCCCCCATCTAAGTATGCTTGGATTTGAGCAGGAAAAGGACCTGGAAATTGCCGACAAAGCAATGACTCTTACCGGAGTTGACCATCTTGCGCATAGAAAGATAGACCAGTTGAGCGGAGGCGAATGCCAGCGCGTTTTTATCGCCAGGGCAATATGCCAGGAACCAAAAATCATACTTCTTGATGAACCGACCGCCTCGCTGGACCTTGCCCACCAGGTAAAAGTAATGGACTTGATGGAGAAATTGAAAAAAGAAATCGGGTTTACAGTTATTGTGGTATTACACGATGTAAATCTTGCGGCTATGTACGGCAGCCATTTGCTATTGCTCAATGCAGGGATAATCGCAAGCCTGGGAAAACCAAAAGATGTGCTTACACGTCAGTTGCTTGAGAAGACATATAACTGCAAGCTGCTCGTGGATGAAAGTCCTGCTGGTAAATTTCCGAGGATTACTCTGGTGCCTGGATTAGGGGGCAGGGGATTAGGGGATTAGGATTTGGCCACCTTACCTTTAGGTGGCACATAGTTTTATAACCGCTTTGAGCGGTTCACAAATCAAGCCTCCGGCTTTGCCTGACGCAGTAATCGGGCAAAAGGGGACGTTTTGCAAAGGTCTCTTATGGACGAGATGCTAATGAGCAATGACATAATAAGTCGGCAGGAGATATTTACGTTAAAGCAGTTTTACGATCTTATGGCTAAGACCAGAGACCTGCGCCTGCAGATTGTGGAAAATATTTTTAACAACAGACCCCTAACTTCTACTTGTATAGACTCGCTGGCGAATGCACATGCCTCACTTGCAAATATTCCTCTTGAGCAGAAAAAAAGAATTCTCGTTATAAGCGGTTCCAAAAGGATAACAGTCGATTTGACATACGAGATCACGGAACTTGAAAAAGATATTTTCTATCTTGAAAATGGCGAACCGGCATTCATCAAGTATCTGGAAAAGATTCATTCTGATTTCCGAATGCATCTGGATATTGGTGCAATGAAATTAAAGGGCATGCAGTTTAATTGCTTTATGACAGATCGCGACGGCACGATAAACAATTACTGCGGCAGATACCGCTCCTCTGTACAGTCTGTATATAATTCAGTTTTTATTGCCCGTTTTGCGAAAAAAAGAACTGCCTGTCCAATAATTTTGACCTCCGCTCCTCTTGAAAATTTTGGGATTGTTGATGTGAGCGTTAGCCCGGAAAAAACTTTAATTTACGCTGCTTCAAAGGGCAGAGAATTTATCGATCTTACCGGAAAACGAAGATATTGCCATATAGACGGACAAAAGCAAATCCTTCTTGATAAGCTAAACCAAAGGCTTTCCGATCTGGTAAAAGATCCGTCCTTTGAGAAATTTTCATTGATCGGCTCCGGATTACAGCTAAAATTCGGGCAGACTACAATAGCGCGCCAGAATATAACTAATTCCATATCTGAAGATGAATCAGATGCGTTCCTGAAAAAGATTAGGGAAATTGTTTTTGAACTCGATCCAAAAAGAAAGAATTTTATAATTGAGGACACAGGTCTTGATATCGAAATAATTTTGACAATTGAAGTTTCTCAATGCGGGGTCAAAGACTTTGACAAGGCAGATGCCGTAAAATATCTTAATTCGGAATTAAACTTTGATATGACAAAAGGACCCCATCTTGTGTGTGGGGATACATCATCTGATATTCCGATGATAAAAGCGTTTTCAGATAAAACAGAGGATACGTGGTCGATTTTTGTGACAAAAGATAATGAGCTTGCTGGAAAGGTGAAATATATATGTCCGAATTCCATTATTGTGCCTGAGCCGGATATGCTTGTAGCAATTCTGAGTTTTTTGTCTATATAGCGTCTGAATGAAAACTATCCAATTCAGCCGTCGTAGCCATAGGCTACTATGGCGAAGTCTGCAGCTGTCATTTCGAGCGGAGCGAGAAATCTTAGCCTATTGTTAATATTGAAATTTAAGATTTCTCCCTTTGGTCGAAATGACAAAAAGTGGGGTTTTTGTTCAGGCACTATATAGCGGAAATATGGAAAAAAGGAAGGATGTAATGGCCTTAACAAAAATGAAAGGTGTTATTTTTGATCTGGACGGCGTTATAACAGGGACGGCCCGTGTGCATGCGCTGGCCTGGGAAAGCATGTTTAATGGCTTTCTTAAAAAAAACGCCGAGAAGGAAAACATACCTTGAAATCTCTCTGGGATAGAGCCGACATTAGGATCAGCGGTGACAGGTTTGTGCAAAAAACCACGCGTTTGCATATTTATCACCTGCTGGTTACGGCATCCCCTCACAACACAGTTATTGATGCTGGAATGCCCGCGCGGGGGCTTCACGGTGAAGCATACAGGGGGCATATTTTCTGGGATGAACTTTATATACTGCCTTTTTATAATTTCCGTTTTCCGGAAATCACCCGGGCGCTTCTCATGTACAGGTACAACCGTCTGAATGACGCAAAAAGATATGCCGCTCAAAACGGTTACGAGGGAGCTATGTATCCGTGGCAGACTGCGGACAGCGGAGCTGAAGAGACCGGTTTTAATCAAAGTATATGAAAAGGGAATCAGGCTTACTCCCGGCAAAAAGAGAAGAGTTAAGAAGTAAGTACAGTTCACGGTTCAGAGGCTGGAAGGCTGGTCAACTTTTCTATATCCCTAATTCTTTTTCTTTTGCTGCCACCGCCAGCCTTGTTTTAATAACAGTATCAGGGATCAGGCTCATGGAATCGATGCCGCATTCAACGAGGAACGTGGCAAATTCCGGAAAATCACTTGGAGCCTGGCCGCATATCCCGATCTTTTTGCCCCGGCGTTTGGCTACATCAATTACCATGCGCACCATGGTTTTAACAGCCTCGTTTCGCTCGTCAAATATATGGGCAACAAGATCTGAATCACGATCCAGTCCCAGGGTAAGCTGGGTTAAGTCGTTGGAGCCGATGGAGAACCCGTCGAAGACATCGAAGAAGGCATCTGCTGAGATCACGTTGCTCGGTATCTCGCACATCACATAGACTTCAAGATCATTTTCACCCTGAACAAGTCCGAATTCCTTCATAACCTCAATTACCTTGCGTCCCTCTTCAGGAGTCCTGCAGAACGGCACCATCAATTTGATGTTGGTTAGCCCCATATCATTGCGCGCCTTGAGCAAAGCCATGCATTCGAGTTCAAAAGCAGGCTTGTATTTTTCGTCATAATAACGGGAAGCCCCCCGCCAGCCTATCATGGGATTGCTTTCTTCAGGTTCATATAAGGTTCCGCCGATTAAATTTGCATATTCGTTGCTTTTAAAATCCGACAGCCGGACAATTACGTCCTTGGGGTAGAAGCCTGCGCCGATACGGCCAACGCCTTCGGCGAGTTTGTCAATAAAAAACTGTTTTTTGTCATCAGGGTAAGCCGTGGTTTGCGCTTTGATCTTTTTTACAATTTCAGCTATTTCAGCGTCGCCGGCAGCGGCTTTGGCTTTGAGATCATCAAAGTAATACAGGGCCAGCGGATGAATTCCGATATGTGAATTGATAATAAATTCTTCTCTCGCAAGCCCCACACCTTCATTGGGAATCTGGCATTCGCTAAAGGCCTTTTCCGGGATTCCGACATTCATCATGATCATTGTTTTGGTTGCAGGCACTTTATCAAGATCGAGTTTATCTATTTTGAATTTTAAAAGCCCTTCATATATATTGGCTGTTTCACCTTCTGCGCAGGAAACAGTAATGTCTGTGCCGGTTTTAATAACCTCAGATCCATTCACAGTGCCTATTACGCACGGAATTCCCAGCTCACGAGAGATGATTGCAGCATGGCAGGTTCGCCCGCCCCTGTTGGTGACAATAGCGCCGGCAATCTTCATTATCGGCTCCCAGTCAGGATCTGTCATGTCTGTAACCAGAATTTCCCCTTTCTTGAATTTATGTATGTGTGCGGTATCTTCAATAATATGGGCTCTGCCCTGGCCGATCTTGGTTCCCACAGCCTGTCCGGTTATAATAACATTGCCGGTTTCCTTGAGCACATAGGTTTCCAGGACATTTTTTGTGCTTTGTGAATGAACGGTCTCGGGCCTTGCCTGGAGGATGAAAAGCTCGCCAGTGCCGACATTAACGCCATCACCGTCTTTTGCCCATTCAATGTCCATGGCTTTTTCATAATGATCTTCGATAATGCAGGCCCATTTGGCAAGCTGAATGATTTCATCATCATTTATTACATAGCTTCCCCGTTCTTCTAGTGTGGTATCAATATTCTTGACCGGCTCCTTGCCGCCTCCGGATGTATTATATATCATCTTGATTTTTTTACTTCCCACCCTTTTGCCGACTATAGGACATTTGGCATTTTTTAAGGTGGGTTTAAAGACATAATATTCATCAGGATTAACAGCTCCCTGCACCACGTTTTCCCCGAGTCCCCATGAAGCGGTAATAAAGACCGCATCCTTAAAACCGCTTTCAGTGTCAATGGAGAATATAACTCCGGCAGACGCGGAATCGCTTCGGATCATCTTTTGAACTGCAATGGAGAGATATACGTCAAACTGACCAAACCCCTTGTCGTGTCTGTATGAAATGGCGCGGTTTGTGAACAGGCTGGCAAAACATTTCCGGCAGTTGTCAATCAAATCGTCAGGGCCCCGGACATTCAGGAAGGTTTCCTGCTGGCCCGCAAAGGAAGCGTCAGGCAGATCCTCTGCCGTGGCGGAGGACCGGACAGCCACATCTACATCGGCGCCGTATTCTTCTTCCATTTTTTTGTATGATTCAACAATAGCCTGCCGGAGATCGTCCGGGAACTCGGCAGAGCGGATGATATTTCTGGCCTTTTTGCCCCGTTCCTGGAGATTTTTCATGTCATGGGTGTCCAGTCCGGCCAGCGCATCCTTTATGCCATCTTCTATGCCTGCTGATTTAAGAAGGTACTGATATGCATATGCGGTGATTGCAAAGCCGTGCGGCACAGTCACACCTTTGGAAGTAAGTTTTTGATACATCTCCCCAAGTGAAGCGTTTTTCCCGCCAACCATGGGGATATCCTCGATAGAAATATCATCAAACCAGAGAATCAATGCCTTATCATGTTTTTCTGCCATCCTTTTTCTCCTTCGCACCCTCTTGTAATTGGTTAAAGTAACACCTTGTATTTTTTACGAATTCATCAAACTTGCACGAAAAATAAAATATTAAACCGACGGCAAAAAGTCAACAGCCAACAAAATTTTATATCTAATATTGATCTGATATGTCAATCTAAACATTAGTGTTTTGTTTCATAATTTAGGTAAAGTTGATGGTTTGGTAAAAAAACCTAAGCCGTGAACGGCTACCTAAAGTGAGACCAGCTCATAATTGCGGCTTCCAAGTTTCACCTTTTCAGCATATTCCAGCTGGATTTCCCAATCCACTTCAGGATAGATCCCTCTGAACTTGTCTTCGCCGGATTTTATGTTTGTTTTAAGGCATGACCCCGGAAGGGCTTGCTCACTGTTGACAAGATCTACAGAGGCCTGGTCAATGGCAACAGGGTCATTTGAGGCAACCATCCCTATATCCCTGACAATCGGCGCATCGTTATGATCCATACAATCGCATGCCGGCGAAACATCGGTGATAAAATTTATAAATAATGCCCTGTCTTTCTTGTTTTGTAAAACACCCATTGTGTATTCGACCATATTTTCCATAAAAACCGGTATGTCCTGATTCCACTGGATCTGTATTGCGCCGTTGGGACAAATAATTATACATTCTCCGCATCCGATACACTTTTTTTGATCAATAACGGCCTTTTCTTTAGCCAGTGAAATGGCCTGTTGGGAGCAGTGATCTGTGCAGTCACCGCAGCCGGCGCATTTTTTTCTTTTCACTTTTGGCGCTACGGTTGAATGCTGGGCCAGCTTTCCCCTTCGTGAAGCGCATCCCATGCCCAGGTTTTTTATGGTTCCTCCAAAACCGGAAAGTTCATGACCTTTGAAATGGGCCGCCGATAACAGAGAATCCGCATGGATAATTTCAGATCCGATATAAACCTTATTAAAATTCTTCTGATTTATAGTGACACAGGTCTCACTTTGTCCCCTTAAACCATCTGCAATAATAACGGGAGCATTTATCACAGAATAGGCAAAACCGTTGGAGATAGCTGTTGCATGATGATTAGGAGCATCGCTTCGCGTGCCGGCGTAAAGTGTGTTGCAATCTGTCAGAAACGGTATGCTGCCGATCCCTTTTAAGGTTTCCACTATCTTTCGAATATATACAGGCCGGATAAAGGCTGTATTGCCTGACTCTCCGAAATGGAGCTTGACTGCGACAAGGTCTCTTTTTTTGATAATTTTTAAAATGCCGGCTGTTTTAAGAAGCCTTGCGATCTTTTGGGGCAGATTTTCCTTATAACCGGCCCTTAGATCGATAAAATAGACTTTGCTTTTCATAATATCCTTCGTATAATGTTTTTAAAAAAAGTGTTAAGTGCCTCGTGTTAAGAGGATGAATTAGACTTTTTAAGATACCATCAAAATTACTCAGTGGTTCATCTCAAGTCAAGCTCTTTAAGCAGAGAGTTTGAATATTATAGGACTGCAAATGGACTTAAATAAAAAACTGGATGTTCTGGAGAAAATTTATAAAATTTATGATGATTTTGCCGGCAACCTGGACGTGGCATGCAAAAAATATTGTTATACTTGTTGCACCCGGAATGTCACATTGACGACCCTTGAGGGATACAGGATTGTTGATTGTTTAATATCGGATGGAAAAGCGTATTTGTTTGATATTATTCAGAAAGATTTGCATAAAAGGCGATTTCAGCCCAGCATAACCACAAACTTGCTTGCTGAATTATCCATTGCTGAAAAGGATATCCCGGATGAAAAGAGCTGTTATTCTTGGGGAGAGTGCCCGATTTTAACAGACAGACAATGTCCGGTTTATAAGGTCAGACCGTTTGGATGCAGATGCTTTGTTTCAAAACACAGTTGCAGTGAAAAAGGTTATGCCAAGGTTGATGAGTTTATTCTTAGTGTAAACAATATATTTTTACAGTATATTGAACATATTGATTCGCAGGGTTGTTCTGGAAATCTGATTGATGTGCTGCTTTATTTTGAATCAAGTGAAGCCCGCCAGAACTACAGAGATGGTGTCTCAAATTGCGCGGAAAACAACCTGATATCAAACCGATCCATACCGGCCTTGATGATACCACCTGAACACCGGCTTAAAATTCAACCAATCCTGCAGGCGATTTTATCGGCCGGGAGTGAAGAATAAAAAAATAGGGCATAAAATTTTGGAGAATATCATGGATAAACTTAAGCAATTTTGGTTTTTGGTAATCGATGTATGGGAAAACGGGCTGCTGGGGATCGATATGGGCAGATTGGTTATAGCCATCTTGATTTTTTTTGCTTTTATTCTTTTGCGCGGATTATTTGCCAAATTTGTTCTTAGCAGACTCAAGGCATTAACAAAAGCAACTAAAACCGCTATTGACGATAATGTCTTAAAAGCTCTCGAAAGACCGGTTAAATTTATCCCGGTTGTTTTAGGCCTTTTTTTTGCTGTCGAATATCTTTCTTTGGAAGGGGGGATAGAGATAATCGCCGATAAGTTAATCCGATCTCTTATTGTATTTGTAATTTTTTGGGGGCTTGTAAATATAGTTGAACCGCTTTCCTTCCTGTTAAAACAACTCGAAAACATTTTTACATCCTCAATGGTGGATTGGTTGTTAAAGGCAATCAGGGCGGTTTTTATCTTCATTGGAGCGGCAACCATACTTGAAATCTGGGGAATAAAAATTGGGCCGATTATTGCCGGAGTGGGGCTGCTTGGTGTGGCTGTTGCGCTTGGCGCCCAGGACATGTTTAAAAATCTGATTTCAGGCATTCTTATTATTGCAGAAAAAAGGTTCAATATCGGCGATTGGATACGTGTTGATGGTGTGGTTGAGGGTACGGTCGAGACCATAGGTTTTAGGTCCACTGTGGTTCGTCGTTTTGATAAAGCGCCGGTTTTTGTGCCGAACTCACAGCTTTCCGATCATTCGGTGGTAAATTTCAGTTCTATGACTTACAGGCGGATTTATTGGATAATCGGTGTGGAGTATCGAACAACAGTCAAGCAGCTCAGGCAGATTCGAGATTCAATTGAGCAGTACATTTTAGAAGGTGATGATTTTGCAAAGCCTCCCAATGCCCCGATGTTTGTGCGAATTGACAGATTCAGCGATTCTTCGATTGACATTATGGTCTATTGCTTTACCAAAACAATTGAATGGGGTAGATGGTTGGAGATAAAGGAAACTCTGGCTTACAGGATTAAGGAAATTGTTGAAGGGTCGGGAACATCCTTTGCATTTCCCAGCCAGTCACTTTACGTTGAGACATTGCCGACCGAAAAGCCGGAAGTATTTGTTCCTCCGGACACGTCAAAATAAAACATTAAGCAACCTTGCTGCGTTTTTTCCGCAAATAGAGTCGATTTCGCTTTTTGTAAGTCCGGCTCGCTCAAGCTCCTTGAAATATCTTGCCGGTGTTAAAAGCGGAAAGTCGCTTCCAAAGATAATCCTGTCCTGTCCCAGGACATTAATTGCAATCCTGTATATCTTTGCATCATAAAGAAAAGGGGACGCTGCTGTGTCAAAATATACGTTATTAAAGCTCTCTTTTACTTCCTTTTTAAGAAGACTGAAAAAGAATATCCCACCGCCCCAGTGGGCTAAAACAATTTTGTTTTCCGGAAACTTTGTTATCAGTCTGTAAATCTGCCTGAAAGTGTTTGGAGTTTTGCCAGGATATTGATGGCCTATAGGCTCATTGGTATGGATTAAAACAGGAAGGTTTTTATCAAGGCAGATTTCCATGACAGGCTCCAGCCTGTTTATGGATTCTTCATCAATGCCGGATTCATGGCTGGATTCATAAAGGGCAAGCTCTCCTACACCTGAAAGCCCGCTTTCAAGACACCGCATAACTTCCGGTATTGCTTCCCTGCTGAATATATCAACACAGCAGAAACCTGTAAGGCGGCCGGGGTATCTTTCTGTTGATTTAATGATATAATCATTATGTTTTTTAAATGTATCTGAATTTTTCCAGGGAAAGCCGAAGATTACAGATCTATCCACATCTCGGCTGTCCATTGAATCAATCAGTTCACCGACTCCGGCCAGTTTTGATCCAGTTCTGCCATACAAAAGCTCGAAAGCAGGTTCTGACTGGAAATATTTTTCCCTGTTTTTACGTATCTCTTTTGGGAAAATGTGTGTATGAAAATCTATAATCATTTTGTTTGTTTTATGCTGCTTTTTTTGCTTAACACCTAACACCTAACACCTGTTTTTATTGTGGCGGGATGTAATGTAAATTATATGCAAAATCGATAACCAGGGCAATAAAGCAGGCTACAACAGGGGTAAGAATCCATGCCAGGAGAATATTTTTCAGTGTTTTTTTGCTGACAGTGTGAGCGCCTTTTACGATGCCGATGCCGATCACTGCTCCGATCACAGCCTGAGATGTTGAGACAGGAACACCGATAATGGTATAGATATGCACTGTAATAGCCCCAGCCAGAACCACTACAAAAGCCGAGAACGGATCAAGCTTCACAAGTTTTTTGCCCACTGTCTCCATAACCGGCTTGCTGTATGTTATAATGCCCAGGGCAATACTGACCCCTCCAATAAGAGTGGCAAGAAATACTGTTATGAGCCCGGCGCCAACAAAAACGGCTGTTACATTGGCTACGTTATTGGCTCCCAGGGCATAGGCGCCATATGACCCGGCAGCAACCAGGCCAAAGCGAAGCATGCTGTCCGACCTGAAGACACTCAGGTGAAGTTTATTATATATTGCCGCCACCGCATAGTAGAGAGGGATGGATACAATTACTGCGCCTGTGGGAGTTCCGATCCAGCATGCCACTACCTTCCCGAGGCCGCCTAAATTGATCTGGTTATTCAGTATTCCGA
>JACNLL010000106.1 GCA_014381545.1 Candidatus Desulfaltia bathyphila | reverse complement strand
AGGCTGCTCTTCTTTTACCGCCATGTTCTGTTTTCTTAATTCAAGCGCCATGGCTTTTCTGTAGACGCTTTCAAGGAAGCCGAATCCCAGTGCATTAAAGACTGTATAGGCACATCCGATAATCTTGTGAGTGATATCTTCTTTTTCCATTTTTGTTATTTATTTGACAGGATTTACAGGATTGTTTGGATTGTTTTTTTTTGTATTTGAAATTTCCGGAAGAAATTTTAAATGACCAATCGGCTGCGCCGAAAAGAGAAACTTTGGGTTGTTAATCCTTCAGCATACAATAATATCTCACGGTATTTTTTGGCCAAAGATTCATTTTTCGTCTTGAATGGAAAAACTAACACCTCTGATAGGGAAGAACTACGTTGTTCATTAGTTTATAAGTTTCTATTCTTCCATTAAATCCGGATGGTTTTCATGAAGCCATTCTTCAACCTCCTGGCGGAGACGGCTTGCAAGGTTCAGCATCTCTTTAGCTTCCTGGTCGGATATCATACCAGCATGATCATAACCGCTGATATTCCTTTTTTTTCGAAACTGATCGAACAAAGCAATCAAGCTGATATCAGCTTTGATAGTATAAGCAAGAGATTGAATAACTCTATAATGATGAGCATCTCGCACAGCACGATAACCTGAAGCGGCAAGCGCGGCTGTTGCTGTTTGCAGGGCGGCGTTACAGGCTATGTTCAACTGCCAGTCCGGACTTAGCCCAGACGTTTTGCAATCTGAAAGATCACGATCCGCCACCGCAAGTAAGTCTGTGATCTCTTGCAAGCTTGTCCGATGGTCTGTCAACCAGCCGTTATTCAACCAGTTTTGTAAGCTCATACTCATCTCCAATAAGAAAAAACTTAGAGCCTTCCAGAGTCTTTTTCAGAAAATGATGATCTGCCGCCAATTTGAATCGGAACTCTTCAGGAGGATAAACAAGGGGGTTTATTTCCCGACGAACCGTTTCCTGTACACGGCCTAATACTGTAACAACTTCAGCGAATGTTACATCACCCACAATCATAACGTCCACATCGCTACTTGAGCGTTCGCCTCCTCGCACCAGGGAACCGAATAAAAAGGCCACATTGATACGATCTGCCAGAGGGACTAAAGCTGCTCTCAGCACCTCACCAACTCCGACTGTTTTTACCACCAGGCTTTTTAATTCGGAATAGACCGGACACTCCGGGTTAGCCTGGTAATAAACTTGCCGTCCACGTACTGTCCGCCGGATAATTCCTGCTTCGGAAAGTTTTTTTAATTCCCGTTGCACAGCGCCCAGGCCAACCCCGGCTGTGCGGGCAATCTGGCGGAGATAAAAGGGTTCCTCAACGTGGCTGTACAGTAAAGCTAAAACCGCCCGTCGAGTTTTTCCGAAAAGCGTGGCAGACAAACTGTCAGTTTTAAATATTGTACTCATATTGGGTGCAATTGTACCCGCTTTGATTACAATCTGCAAGTTATTTTTAACAACATTTATTTTTTGGCCAATGATTCCCACGAGAATCCTCTTCTTTTGTCAAGGAGTAATTGGGGCCGTAGGAAGAACTACGGGACGCTCTCGACTTTTAAACTTATTTTTTTGACCCCGGTTGAATGGTTTTCAAATTCAACAGGGCAAGCAGGATTGAAAGGATAGGGCTTGATAGGGGACTTTTCTCACTCAGCCTTAGCTCTGAAGCTATTTTTGCTCCGCTATGCCTTAACTCTATCGCCGCCAAATAACTGATGATTGCCCTGGCATTGCTGATATCCTTTTTACGCTTAGATGATATCAAATCCTTGGGATGTTATTGGTGTTATTGGGGACGCTGTGGTGTTATTGGGGATGTTATTGGGGACGCTGGTTACTTGTTAACTTGTTTTAAGTAAATCCCATAAACGTTAATTCTTGTCAATCAGTTTTTTACCTCTCGACATTGCCTTGCTCACTGATGCCCTTGAAAGATTCAGGGCTTTTGCGACATCCGACCCTCTATAACCAAGCTCATTAATAGATAAATAGCTGATAATGACTCTTGCTTGAGTATAGGGCACCCTGCGAATATCCAGCATTAACTCACCGGTTTTAATGCCAAATTTTTTACAAACTCTGCGAATCAATTCTGCCAATGAGATATTACAGCCTGTCTTTCGCTCTGCATTTTCGTTTGCATTCTTTAATACATCTGAAACAAAATCCCCGCTGCCGAGTATTCTTTGATCAGATTTTTCTCTGTCTTCCTTTTTCTGCCCTGACAACCCTGCCTTGTCACCGCCACTACTGCGAATCAATCCTCCACCCTGCAGATCTTCACGCCTTCCTTGTTTGACACCTTTTTCGACAAACTGGCGATATTTTATTCGGGCTTTCTTTATGGTTTTACCAAAATAGAGAAGAACATCCTCAACCGTTTTTTGAGCCAAAGACTTTTCTTTTTTGACCCCAGTACCATCTGCCGGAGCTACCCTGGTACCATTTTCCGAAGCTACAGGGCAGGCGGGGCAGGCAGGATTAACAGGACAAGGCTTCGCCTGAAGCTTCGCCACTGCAAGTTTTGCAGGATATTGTTTTTGCTTCCTTTTCCAAGGCTGGAATGAGTGGGTTTTTGCGACGGCCAAGGATGGCGCTGTGACCTGACCATAGATATTTGTCGAGTTCTTTGAGGTCGTTTACAAGGCCCGCTCTTAACGGGTTGAGATGGATATATCGAATCAGTTCCAACAAGTAAGGGTCCTCTTCACAGACAACAGACTTATAACGATTTTGGAAAAGGTGTCCGCTTCGCCTGTGACGTATATTGAATGTTACTGCATATCCGGTCATCAGACGTCTCATGACAGTACTCAACGGAGTTGGCCCGGTACGTAAAAGCAGATGAAAATGGTTGGGGATCAGCGCCCACGCATAACATTGGGTTTGTGTTTCTTCAAGAATGATGGCCAGGCGTTCAAGAAAGGAAGCGTGATCTTTATCGTCCCAAAAGATTTTTCGGCGTTCGATCCCCCGGGCCATTACGTGTTGCA
>JACNLL010000047.1:36932-58815 GCA_014381545.1 Candidatus Desulfaltia bathyphila | reverse complement strand
GCTCCTCCATATCGAGGGTGTTTGTCAGATAGAGTTTAAACCTGTCATCTTTTTTGAGGCTGCAACCGAGTTCTTCCAGAAGAAAAGACATCTTTAAATGCCCTACCGCATACGGCGCCATCATAAGTTCAAAAGCATAGAAGTTTTTAAGGATATGATCCTTGATAAATCCTTCTTTACCGCCTTGGCCGTATTTTGACGCAAATTCATCGACCGCCAGTTTTGCCGCTTCAGCCAAAAAGGTAAGTGTGCCGGATGCCGGGTCTAACACCGTAACGGTATCACTTGCCAGGCCGTCAGCTTTGTCGAAACGATCCTTTAAAATATGATGAAGCGAACGCACAATATAAGAGACAACCGGTTCGGGCGTATAATAGACGCCCCGTCTTTCCCGGGTTTTTGGATCATATTCCGCTAAAAAGGTCTCATAAAAATGAACAACAGGGTCTTTTCCTTTGCCTTCTCTAAAATAGTCCTGAAGCAGTTTGTTTACATCCGCCACAGACAACACTTCCGCTATATCATCAATAATCCATTCCATTTGAGTTGGAACGTCTTCGAGTGAAACAAACCGGAAAACATCTCTTAATATTCCGATGGTGCTGGGAATATTGTCATAAGCGAGTTTTCTGTTGAAACCGTTTTTTGCCCCTGCCTGCGCCGAGGCTTCGGCAGGCAGGCGCATACGCGCAGCAAACAGACCATAAGTGATTGTCTGGGAATAGAGATCGGCAAAGTCCTCTTTTGAGAGCCCGCTGATTAAAAACTGGCTGAACGCTTCATAAAATCTAAGGATAAAGCCCTTGCCTGCTTTTTCTTCCTCTGCCAGTTCCTCGGCGATTACCTCGTCCTTTAAGAAACTCGTGCGTTTGGCCAGCTCTATTGCCAGATTTTTTGCATTGTAAACCCTGGGCAGGGAAAATGAATAAAACGCCTCCATCAATTTTGTAAAATCCGGTTCTTTTTCAACGGGAGGAATTGTTTTGAGTTTATGCACGATAAAGGGTCTGGCTATTAATACTTTGTTGACAAGTATGCCGTTTCGATAAAGCCGAAACTCAAAAAAATTGGTTAATATCAGGTTGGGGAATGTGTTTCTGTATCTTTTTAACTGTTCTGATTCTTCTATCAAATCCAGATTTTCGGTTGTTGGGGCTTTAGCCTCTATATATCCTACAATATGCTGCTTCCCATCCCAGATGCGGAAATCAGGATTGCCTGCCTCGGTGGTTTTGGGGAGAATTGTAATGTGTATTTTGCCTTTGCCAAAAGATTGCGCTATTTTTTTGAACAATTCTTCGAGGGTTGCATAATAACTTTCCTCTCTGGCATCACCCTGATTTGCAATTTTAGATATCTTTTTCAGATACGATTTCAGCATTCAGATTACCCGGATTTAACATGTTGCTATCATTTTATAAGGCACATAACGCTGGTATCCGCAAATGCCTTTTTATACAGCTATATTACCGAACATATTGCGTGCGCTCACATGTGCTAACAGCTATGAGTCCAAATTTGTCACTGGATATCAAGCAGATAGATATTTCTCAAGAGCTTCAGTTATTACAGTATTAAGAGTAGTTCCTTTGGCTTTGGCTAATAAAGCTGCTTCGCGATGAAGATCACTCCCGGTTCTAACATTAAAACTGCCTTTAAACGGTTTTTCAGGGATTTTTCCTTCTTTGGTGCAAAGATCTAAATAATCATCTACCGCATCTTCAAACGCCTCGCTTAAACTGTCAACATCACTGCCTTCATAGCTAATGAGGCTACGAGTAAATTCCATCTTCCCATGAAAAATTCGATCCTCATCGCTATAATGAACTGAACCATAATATCCTTTGTAAGTCATCATATCTTTCATAACATCCCCTCCTTTTTAAGAAGTTTAAGGATATCATCAATAATATACATTTTGATAATGTTATTGGGGTGAGGTTTATGCAAAGTAATGGTAGCAGCCGTAGGATGAATAAAACGTCTTCGGGAGCCGCCTGTTTTACCAGACTTCGCTTGTTTGTACCCAAGCGATTTTAAAAGTACCGAAAGCTCATCCCATGTAAAGTCCTTTGGACGTTGCTGCAATCTTAATAATAACTTATCCTTGCGATTCATAAACGACCTCTTGAGAAATAACTTATGATATTCAGACAAGAAAAGCAACTGTTTTTAGTCGCAAAGCAAATGTGTAAGGCTGCAACAAAAAGCTGAGAGGTTAAATGGTAACATTGCCTTGGCTAAAGGAATTAAACAGTGTGTATGGTGTTGTTCAACGCAGATTCCACAAGAGGATTAAGGGGTTATCAATTTTACAGTTGGAAAATGTGATCGGTATCTGGATACATCTCTTGTAATTAAGTTTAAATTAAGTACCGCAGCTTGTGCGCCTATATAAAAATCTGGCTGAATGAATTTAAAGCATCCCTGAAATCTCAAAGAATCCGGTATGTTAAAAAGATTACTTACCTGCGTCTGGTCGATTTTGTAGCCGACCATAAAGACCCCTCAATACTCTCAAGAAAATTCCCTCTTTTAATTGCAAACATCATCCCTCTTTCAATGGGTGACGAATTCGTATCCGAGTTTCCTCGAAACACCACAACTTTGGGGGAGATATTCTCATCTGTGAAAATTTTCACGCTATGCAGTTTCATGCGGCGACCGGTTCTAACTCTACGTAAATTTCATTCTTACAGGAACGAGCAGCATACCTGAGACAGGCATGAATATCTTCTTTTGTGAGATGTGGGTAGTCTTCAAGAATTTCTTCCTCTGAAATATCAGAAGCTAATAAATCAAGAATGAATTCTACGGAGATACGTGTACCTCGGATAATAGGCTTCCCACCAAGTATATTGGGATTTGCGGTAATTTGTTCTATCATCTGTTAAGGCCTCCTCATAAGATTCGTGATTATTTGTTGTTGTATCCTTAAATTATTGTAATAAGTGATTAATTTTATTTACGACTTTATACAAAATTTTTAAAAAATGCAAACTGGCAAATGAAAGATGCCAAAAATTCTGATTTTTTTGGTTTGACCAATCACGCATGAAACACATAATATGCATTTTGATATTGTAAATTAGCGTTTGTTTTTTTAATTTAAGATTGCCACGTCGCTTCGCTCCTCGCAATGACAGAAAGATTGTAATCCTGATGAATTTGTAAGAAAACAGGTATGCATTCCCACGCTGGAGCGTGGGAACGAGAAAAAAGCACAAACTAAGGGATTTTGATGTTTTCATCCTGAACATCCTGTTAATCCTGTCAAAAAATATATTTTTAAAGAAGTATTACAATGTTTTTAAAAACAATTCATGACTGCAAACAGGTTGACCTTAAAAAGCACGGCCTTATAGAAGCGTCCGCAGGCACAGGCAAAACCTATATAATTGAGAATCTAGTGGTGCGGCTTTTAAAAGAAGACAGCGAGATTGCCCTGGAAAATATTCTTCTCGTTACCTTTACGGAAAAAGCTACATGCGAATTAAAGATCCGCATACGTGAAAAAATTGAAAAGGAATTAAAAGGGGCAAATGATCCCAGTGTTATTAAAAAGTTAAGAGATTCACTGGATGCATTTGATACAGCAGCCATCTTTACCATTCACGGTTTTTGCCGGACTGTTTTAAGCGATTTTGCCTTTGAAAACAGCGTCCTTTTTAAAAGCGAACTAATCAACGACACACCTGTTTTTGAAACAAAGCTCAAAGAGCAGATGCGAAAAGCGTGGCCTGAAAAATATGGAGAAGATTTGCCTGAAATTCTGGAGGGCTCAGGTTTTAGTTCAAAAAATGAAGGAAAAAAGTTTAACAATACAGTGCTTACAATAGCAGGGAGAACATTTCGCAAAAATGCGGGCGATCTGCTTTTGCCGGATATTAAAGGCAAAAGTTTTAAACAGCTTAAAAATGAAATAAAGACGCTGGTTATAGAGTTAAAAACCCTGACAGGTACAAATCGGGCTTTGAGCAAACAATTTAAAGAGTTAAACATTCATGCTTCAACAAAAAAATCTTTATTAGATAACATAGTAACTCCTCTTGAAAATTATCTAAGCAGTATTGATGACAAAAATATTGATATTGCCGGTCTGCAAAAGCTGATTTCTCAGATTCAAGGTGTAAAATCTCGCGAAAAGCAGGGCATTCAATGCCTTGTTTTGGACAAATGGTTAAAAATTGGGCCGAATCCGGAGGTTTGCCCCAAGCTGCAAGATATAGTTTCCGTGCTTAAGAAGATAGAAGAAAGTTCGGCTATTTTAAAACAGATTCTTGCGATTGAAACAATCCATCAGCTTCAAAAGGAGGTAAGCCGGGCAAAAGCAGAAAAAGGTTTAATCAGTTTTGATGATATGATCAACCTTGTTGAACAGGCACTGTATAATGATAATTCAGGCCATTTGCTCAAAATGCTCAGGCATAAATATAAAGTTGCATTTGTTGATGAATTCCAGGACACGGATACTGTTCAATGGAAGATTTTCAGGAAAATATTCTTAGAGAGTCAAAAGCAGGGCTTTGAAGCAAATCCCGCAAACAGCCTGTTTCTTGTCGGCGATCCAAAGCAGGCAATCTATTCATTTCGCGGGGCAGATGTTTTTGCTTATCTGGATGCGAAAAATGAAATAGAAAAATTGTCAAAACAGCAGAAAGCCAATTTGTATTCCCTGGATATCAACTGGCGCTCACAACCTGAACTAATCAATGCGTTTAACAGCCTGTTTGGCAGACAGGAATGGTTTAAGCCCGGAAACCAGGCAGGCAAATTTGATATATGTTATCAGGATGCGACTTATCCGAAAAAAAAGGACAACCTGACATTATTAAGTTCAGACGAATCCAGGCGGGGCGCACTGAACATTGTGGAGTTCAGCGATACATCACCTCCAAGTCTTGTCAAAATGCAACTTGCAAAGTTCATTGCAAAAGAAATCCAGCATCTAATTTCCTTTGCGAATATCAAACTGATGCAAAAAGGAAAAAAAGAAAACAAACTGAGTTTTGGCGATATTTGCATCCTTGTTCGCGCTAAATCGGATGTGCCTTTAATAGAAGCAGAGCTTTCCGGCCTTTCAATTCCATATACATATTATAAAAAACCCGGTCTTTTCCAATCTGATGAAGCCTTTTATTTAAGCATGATTTTTCACGCAATCCTGAATCCTGCGAGCAGCGCGGATGTAAAAAGGGCGCTTTTAACCCCTTTTTTTGGATTTAAACCGGCTGATTTAAATGTTTATGAACAATTGCCTCATTCGCATCCATTAAAACAATTGCTTTTCAAATGGAATGAATATGCCTTATCACGCAACTTAAGTATTCTTTTCCAGTCACTGATTAATGATTCAGGTTTGCTTTTTAGCGAGGCGGAAAAAGTTTCCTGGGACAGGAAATACACAAATTACCGGCAAATATTTGAGCATTTGGAAGAAACAGCCTATCTGAAAAATATGGATTTCAGGCAGATCACTTCGTTACTTGATGGCTACAGAAAAGATATGGTTCGCGCTGATCAGGATGCTGATATTCATCAAATTGAAACCGAGGAGGAAAAGGTCCGGATAATGACCATGCATGTCAGCAAGGGGCTTCAATTTCCAATAGTTTTTATTGCCGGTGGATTGACTCAAATGTCTTCAGGTTCTAACAATTATTATATATATCACAAAATCGTGGAAGAGAATAACCTGCCTAAGGCGATTAAAATAATCGATCTTTTAATTCAAAAAGGGCAAAGCGGGGAGAAAAAACATCTTCTTGAAAAAGAGGATGAAGATAAACGTCTTTATTATGTTGCTTCTACCAGGGCACAGCATAAACTTTATCTGCCGTATTATCCCTATACTAAAAAACAGCAGTGGGTGGGGCCGGTAAGCAGACTGCTTTCTCCTGCCCTAAAAAAGGCTTTCCCCAAAAATGATGAAAATAAAAATATTTTATGGCTGACTCCGGATGATCATTGTTTTGCAGATGATAAAATAACTCCAGGCGAACAAAAACATGTTCCTGAAATACAGATAAAAGATGCAACAGATATTTTTCCTTGCATAAAAAGTTACAGGCATAAAAAAATCAAGCTGGAGTCCTTTACAAGCCTGCATAATAAGATTTTGTTAGCGTATAAAGGAGCCGAGCAAACAACAGGGTTTCAAATTATGCATGAAAAATCCAAAGAGGATGACGAAAGCTTTGCTTCGCAAAATATTGATGTCACAGATATTGACATAATTCCCGATGAAATGCCCGGCGGAACCGAAACAGGCTCTATGTTCCATAACATATTAGAGCATATTGATTTTACGCATGCTGTTGAAAAAATGG
This sequence comes from Candidatus Desulfaltia bathyphila, assembly GCA_014381545.1. GTDB lineage: Bacteria > Desulfobacterota > Desulfobacteria > Desulfobacterales > ETH-SRB1 > Desulfaltia > Desulfaltia bathyphila. The sequence goes on along the minus strand of JACNLL010000047.1, from coordinate 52,486 downwards.
ACGCAGCGCAGGATAAAGTTCGTTCTTTACTGGATGATCCTGAAACAGGAGATATTATTTTAAAACAGATGGAGATATACCGCGTAGAGGAACGCTGGGCATATAATATCTGCCGGGTTATAAAAAATACTCTTACAACTCCGATAAGCATTGTCGATGATGAATTTATTCTTGGCAGGATAGGGAAGGAGGATCGGCTTCATGAAGTGGAGTTTATCTATCCTTTTGCGCTGTCTGCCAGTAAGGATGAAACAATTCCTGATTGCACGACTGAACCGCAAAAGCGAGCGCATTCCCCGCAGCCTGTTGCGGGGTTAGCGAGCGAATCTGAAAACAGCAAACTTCCTTACGGTCGAAGATTCCCCGCAGCTTGCTGCGGGGAGCTTCAAAACGGCTTTATAAGAGGTTCTGTGGATATGGTTTTCCGATACAATAATAAATTTTATATAGCGGACTGGAAATCCAACTATCTTGAAAACGGCTATGATCAAGACTCCATGGCGATTAACATGAAAAGCGCCGGTTATGATCTCCAATACAAATTATACACCATTGCAGTTTTGCGCTGGCTAAAACAAAGCTTAAACAACAGGTTTGATCCTGCAAAAGATTTTGGGGGGATATTTTATTTTTATTTAAGAGGAATGGGAACCGGAGAGGGAAATGGTATATTTTACGTTCCTGCCGGTAGATTAGGAGATTTAAAAAGGCTGGAACAGGAAGTTGCAAAAAAACTGTGAACCGTGAACTGTTACATAAAGAGACACATCCATTTTTTGGCGACACTGAGCTTTCTGCGCTTGATTTCATGACTATCAGAGATCTTTGTGAATTAGGCGGTTATCAAAACGATTTGCCTCTTTTTGCGGTTTTGACGGCCATGTTTTCTACTTTGCAGGAGGGCAGTCTCTGCCTGAATATAGACAAAAATTCTCTGTCTGATAAACTGCAACTCTTTATGGAAAGCAAAAAAGCAAAACAGATTTCCGCTCAATTTTTGTCCGGTTTCGCAGAAAATAGATATAATAATCTCATTTCAAAAAACATCGATACCTACCTGCCCCTTATTGCATATGAGTCCAAAGAGAAAAAGCTTCTTTATTTCCAAAAATTCTTTTTCCATGAAAGCAGGCTTAAGCACAGGCTCAAGGCTTTTTTACGAACAAGGGAATCCTGTAAATTATCCGGCAAAAAGGAAAAGGAGATTTTAAAGGAGATATTCTCCGACAACCTTGCCATCCGTGTTTCAAAACAAGGGACGCCGGTTGAAAAGGATCAAGACCAGGTTAAAGCTCTCAGGCTTGCGCTCGGTTCACAGTTTGCCATTATATCAGGGGGGCCTGGAACCGGTAAAACCTCTGTTATGGTGAATATTCTTCGCTGCTTCGTGCGCGCGGGAATTGAACCAAGACAAATCATATTGGCTGCTCCGACCGGCAGGGCGGCGCAAAGAATGACCGAAGCCATTCACAGCCAGATTAATTCCATCAAAATTCCATGTCCCGAGGATATTGAACTGTTAAACCTGACAGGCAGCACGCTGCACAGAATATTGCGATATAAAACCTATTCTCATGACTTCCATTACAGGGATACAAATCCCTTGCCCGCATCGGTTGTCATTATCGATGAAGTTTCGATGGTTGATGTCGTCATGATGGAAAGGTTTTTGAGCGCAATAGATCCCGCAAAAACAAGGCTTGTTTTATTAGGAGATAAAGACCAGCTTCCTTCGGTTGAGGCCGGAGCAGTTTTTGCGGAAATGATTCCTGACGAGACAAAAGATAGTATATTCAAAAACCGATTAATAGTTTTAAAAAAGGTCTATCGATCAGGCGCAAATCTTCTGCATTTGGCAAAACAGATCAACCAGGGCAAATGCCCTGAATACTCGCCGGTTTCCCTTGGTTCTGCCTTGTTGCTTAAACAGGATAGCTGGTCATTTGTTTTGCCGGACGACAATATAAACAAATGGAAGAAACAGCTCAGGCTGTGGGTTGAGCATCATTATTTAGGCAGGATAAATAAAGATAATAAATCATATAAAGAATTGATACTTGAAGCCGTCAAGCTTGATGCTGATAGTCTTGCATCTTCAGGTGATGGGCGGGATATCCTTAGCCGGATTTTCAGCGGAATTGAAAAGGCAAGGATTTTAACTCTCCTGCGCAAAGGGGTTTACGGTTGCTCCTGGATAAACAGCATAATAGCTCAATATCTGAGTTTTGAGCTGGAGCCTCTGACAAGAATACGGAAGGATATTTTTGCAGGCGCTATTATCATGATTACTCAAAACGATTATTCAAAAAAACTTTTTAACGGAGATGTCGGCGTTGCAATTAAAAATATTGATGGGAATTACAGGGTGTTTTTTAAACGATTCGGCTCCCATATCTTTTTTGACATGGATTTTTTGCCGAAATGGGAACCAGGCTTTGCCGTGACAGTGCACAAAAGTCAGGGGACGGAATTTGATGATGTGCTGCTTGTGTTGCCGGATAATGAAAAGCACAGGTTGTTGACCCGGGAGATAATATATACCGGCTTTACCAGAGCAAAGAAAAGGGTGATTTTATATGGCATTGAGCCGGCATTTAAAACCGCTTTGCAAAGGAAAATTGAACGGAAATCAGGTTTAACATGGTGATGGCAGGTTTTTTACTTGTCTTTATCAGCTTTCACTTTTTCCTGACCATTAACGGTTTCTTTGACCGCACAATAAATGGTTTTGAAAAGTTCAGGAAAGCCGGATGGAGAAATCCTCCCTGCTTCTATGAATTTGACAACTATTTCCTTGGATGCCCTTAGAATTTGTTCATCAATGGAAGAACTCATTTGAAATATCCTTTTGTTGATAGTTTTTTTATCAATAATATTAATCTGTTAGCAGAAAGGATTATTTGTGTCAAGCTATTTAATGGCCGGTCTCATAGTCTGATTGACAGCAGGCATTATATTTTCTATTAACACTTAACACCTAACACTTAACACAGTTCGTAAAAAGTCAAGTTCATCAATATTATCATAATAAACCATATAGAGGTAAAACAAGAAAAATGCCCGAATCAACTGATAAAAGGATCGATTATAATATTGATTCACCGGATATAGTGAAAACAGATATCCTGACCGCTCTGGAGTATAAATATAAGGGTCAAAGGGATATTGATATTGTAATAAAACAACCTGAGTTCACATCGGTATGCCCTATGACAGGTCTTCCAGACTTTGGCTGCATAACAATTAAATATACGCCGGATGTAAAGATTGTTGAATTAAAGTCGCTAAAGTTTTATATATTGCAATTCAGGAATGTCGGTATCTTCTATGAACATTTGGCCAACCACATTCTAAATGATTTAGTTAGCCTGCTTGATCCAAAGAGGATGGAGGTTTCAGGAGATTTTACAGCGCGAGGCGGGATTACTACCACGGTTACCGCAATATACGAGAGGAAAAATGAGGATTCATAATACTGCTGCATATATTCGAGTTGTTTTTGCTGTTATCTTTTTTTTGTTTTCAATATCCATGATTGCCGGATGCTCCACATATTCCTCTATTAAAAAGAGTACAAAGAAGATAGTCAGGGATATAACAGCTCCAGATGATATGAAAAAAAAGGTCGCAATTTCTTTTTTTGCAAACTATACCTTTTGCACCAGTCAAAATCTGGAAGAATTGTTTCAGAAAAATCTTGCTGAAACCATAAACAGGGCATGTTCAGACATCTTGCTCATAAAGCCGGGGGATGCCGGATGCCCAGATTTTTTAACCAGGCCTTTATTGCGGGAAACAGGCCGTCTTGACAATCTTGCTCTGGCAAAGGCAGGCCGTAGGCTTGGCCTGAATGCAATTATAACCGGAGCTCTTATAGATATAAAGGTTTATAAAGAAAAACAGGGGTTTCTGTGGTTCAAAGATGACAAGAATTTTCTGCGTGTGCTTATAAGTTGTGAGGTTTACGATACTGAAACAGGCGCAAAACTTTTTGACGAGAGTTTTGATTATGAAATCAGGATTGATGAATCAGAGTTTGCTTCAATAAAAGCTAAAAAGGTAAAGGAAACAGCAGCTCTAAAGAATGCCCTGGAGCATGTTGCAGAAGCCATGGGCGAAAAGATATGTGATATTATCGGAGTGTTGCCCTGGAAAGGATATATTGTTTCAATAGCAAATGATAAAATTATAATTTCTTCTGGAAGAAGAGCAGGACTTTTACGCGGTGATATACTCGAGGTTTATGAGAGCGGAAAGATAATTCAGGGAAAAGACGGCCGGAGATTTTTTCTACCAGGGCTTAAAACCGGCGAGATAAAGATTGCAGATGTTTATCCTGACAAATCCCGAGCTGTTTTGGTTACAGGAGACAAAATAAAAGCCGGCTGTTCGGTTAGAGTAAAACAATAATTTAAACATTTACCCTGTACACCATAATAGGTTCATCAACACCTTTGATTTTTACAGGAGGCAGAGCCTCGATATCAATCTGTTCAGCAATTTTCTGATCAGATATCTTCTGAAATGTGTTTTCGGATATTACGTACCTGGTCAGTAGCAGATTTAATCGTTCCGACACCTTTGACGGTTAGTTCGGTTATTCGATCTTGCAAGATCAGACAAAGTCCCGCAAACACAGCTATTAAACAGAGGGTGATTACCGTTACCTTGTGATTGTTTTGTGTAGTTATCCACCAAGCCGTTAATGCAATGCTATTCAGAATAAGAAGAATACCAATTAGCTTCATTTGAGCCTTGAATATTTTGTTATTAATAGTCCAGCCCGTTAGGCAAGAATGTTCGCAAGGTCCTCTGGACTGACAAATTTAATATCATAAGAGGATTCTAACCATTCCCGGTTATTTTCAGATAAAATTGACGAAACACCAGCACTTTTAGCTTTATCTCTGGTACAGAAAAAATCGTTACCATGAGCATAATGAACTGCAATTGCATCACCATCCGCCCATTCTGCCACAGCTTTTACAATGGCTACATCTTCATTATCAGGTGCAATTTTAAGACCTTCAATCCACGGCTTATTGGGGGGAGCATAGCGCTTCCCAATTTGTTTCATATCGCTCATTCCACATCCACGAGATTCTATTTCACGAGATATAGCTCCAAATTTGTTGGCCCTTTCATGCGTTTTCTCATCAAGATTAATAAACCACTGATGCTTGAGATCAGAGTTAACCATACCTGAAAACCGCGGACATCGCATTAATTTGGAACCTAAAAGAAGAGCGTCCTGAAGATGTTTTGCTAAATAGGGGTTGTTTCCAGAAAGAGCTGATGGATCAGGACCAATTGAAAATGACAAACCTATAGATCCATCCTTGCCCTCTGTTACCGAGGTTTTAATTTCAGGATAATATTCACTAAAAAATCTGCGTCTATCAGCCTTTTGTATTGCTTCGAGAGTAAAAACCGTTTCCGATAAACAACCAAGCAATAGATCATTTCTTATAGAATCAATAATTGTGTTAAAACTTGAGAGTGACTGTTCCCTTGGAAAGGTTTGTGGAGAAGCCACAATTCGCCAAACGTTAGTATCAAAAGTAACGTTCATAATAATTTTTCCATCAATTCTTCTCCAACGTTTGGTTCTGTGAACCTAAACTTTTTTACTTCTGAACCAGTTACTAAAACGTCTAATTGTGGATATACTAAACCAAACTATATTAAACAGGATTGCAGCGCCTACTGGCATAAGAAAATCATGAAACGTCTTGAGACTTTTAATAAAGAGAAGAAAAGCAAGAAATGTTAAAATAGTTGCCATGAACTCTGGACGATTAATAAATGCAAAAACCAAATCAGATGGAGTCCTCCCAATAGTCTTAGAGCCTAGCAAAATTTTTGGATATTTCTCGGCAACTTGCGATTCATGATTATAATTTTGGCGGTCTGGAATGTCCGTTTGCTGTGACGAAACTGGCACATTTTTTTTGCGTACAAGTGTAGAAGGTAGCTCTGTGCTTCCTCGCAAATCTGACACATCATCAATCTCGATAGTTACACGTTTGACAGCCATCCTCAATATCCAAGGCCCGTTGTGATTTGCTCAGCCTTTTGCCAAGCTAATGCATCGGCCTTTTTTAGCAGTTTAGGAACATCCTGTAGAGAAATGTTTTCTGTTTTGAAGTAATCCATATCTAGGTAGATGCCACATTTACCAAACTCCTCAGCTTCAAATTGAAAATATCGATCTGCCTCGTCCTTTTTTATCGGGCCTCCTATAACTCGAATACCAAAACCTTCCTCCTGCAAGTCAATTGTGAACTGTAAATCTGTTTCCTGCCCCCCTACTAATTTTCTTGCTGTATCAGTAAAAAATGCCTTATATATTGTGTTATTTATTTCATCGAATGAATCTGTTAGCGGAAAAAAGAATTTGGTCCTTGTGCCAAAACGTTTTGGTATAGGTATATTATAATGTTTGTTTTTGATTAGACCTTTCCAGAAAGAGGATGCACGATCAACGAAATAGTTACGGGTCTTGGGATTTAATGCTACATAACCAGCGCTCTTATAACCAACGAACGCGCCTTCTATTTTCATAGCATCTGATTCATCCCGAAAGTTGACAACATTCGAATCAATCTTCCAATGAGGGAAAAAGCCTTCTTGTCGTATGTAATCAGCAACATGACCCCGCACATCAAGGAATAAGCCAACCGCAGCGTGACGTATTTCCAGCACGTGCTCAGTAAAAAGTATTCTGTCATCCTTAGGTTTTGCCATTGAGCATCTCCTTATTGGAAGTTTGTTTTATTACACAGAACCAGTTATTATACAATTTTGACTATTCCCACAGATTCCATGATCGTTGACCAAAAATTAGCAAAAAAGCAGTTTTTTTAGATGTATATTGCAACAATTTGGATATTAATGACCTGCGGGGGAAAGCTGGCCGGCTTTCCCTGTCGGTTGTCCATGCGCTTGCTATGCCTTATTAAACTGGCAACAACCAGTAACGTACAATGAATAACATCGCTGCAAGTAGCCCGTAAAATGGCCACACAGATAACGATATTAATGAAAGTCCGGTCGTTGACAAAAATACTTTCATACCTCGTCCGGGGGTTACTATATAGAGATCTTCAACTGAAGCACTTCCATCATGGAGCTTTCTAATAAATTCGTTGTATTTCTGTCGGAATCGCTTTTCTAAACCCAGGTAATAAGAATCGAGAAACAGGAATAATAATATGGGAATAATAGAAATCCACACAAATTCGGGTTTCCCTTTATCAGCAATTATGACCACGACCGCTGACACCAAAGCGATACACCAAGTTTTGCAGCCGGTACTATTTGCAGCCATCCGGTTTATAACGCCTTGTAGTATCGAAAGATAACTTTGAACTGAAGATGATTCGATATTTATTTCTGGCATCTTTTTCTACGAAAGAAGTTTCTTAAGATTTCCCCAATTCCAACTATAAGTTCTTCCACCACCAGATACTGCCCAATCTGAAGTGCCATCACGGTATCCAATTATCTGGAATTTAGGTTTGTTTTTCTCAATAGCGGCATTCAACTCTTTCAGCACTCCACTTGCATTCTTAGTTTTTGGACCAAGCATGATTATAAAGACATCAGATCGTCCGATTGCCCGTTTAGCATGCTCAAGCCAATCCTTTTCCGGCTTTGCTTCTTTTAAGGAATGATCGCTTACTTCAAAAGGTGAGTCTGAATTCTTTGCCTGACCGATAATGAAATCTTTTAGAGTCTTGTCATTATCGTAGTCAAAGCTAACGAACACTTTTTTCTTTGCCATTATTCCGATCCTTGGTTTATTTTTATTTTACACACCTAACATGGAATTAACCGGCGTGTTTTTTTACGTCCGGTTAAACGACTCGTTGTGTGCGAACTTGTTGCATTTTTCTTTGATACGGGTGCATCTCAAAATATTTTGGTTTGTTTTGCTTTATCCTTTGTTTTTTTTTTCGCTTTTTTAAAGGTAGCGAGTGAAAACTCGGGGTATTTTAATTTCTCTCCACTCAAAAGTTTTTCAATAGTAATAATTTGGAATCTTGGATACCGCTTGTTTGGGAAAAATTCTGGCTCATAAAATCCAGTAACGGCTGCTTCGGTTAGCATTGGTTTTGTTGGTTCCTCTAAAGTGAGCAAAGCAGCGATAGGTGATCTTTCTCGCTCCATAACCCCTTTTAAATCTCGAACGTGGCTTACATTTACTTTTCCGCTTTTTACTTGAATAATAACCCTTTTAGATTTTCCGCTGTTATCATCAAAAAATATAATATGCCCATCTATCCCAGCATCAGCGCCTTTTTTTTGGTCATTGGCAGGACGAGCATCGACTAAACCTAATGCCCACCATTCGAATTGATAACGGCTTTCATTCGCCAGTGCATAAGCACTATTTAAGTCTTTTGGGTCTCCTATGACCTCATAATCCGAAAGCTTGGAAATAAATTCATGAACATAGGTATCGTGTAATCTGTTTTTTATAAGGTTTATTGCCAGGTATGTAATGTCAATTCCAATCCATCTTCTGCTTAGTTGCTCTGCAACAGAAATGGTTGTACCGCATCCACAAAAGGGGTCTAAAATAATATCGCCTTTATTGCTACTTGCTTTGATAATGCGCTCAAGTAATTTTTCTGGTTTCTGGGTGGGGTATCCAAGCCGTTGTTTGTCTGCTGAACCAACAGAGGGTAATTCCCACCAATCTTTCATTATAACCCACGAATATTGGCCTTTCTCATCTTCTTGAAAATTGCTTTTAGCAAAACCATATTTGTGCATCATGTATGATTTTTCTTTTTGTGTGTTGAATGTCTTAGAGTCAGGATTTTTTGAATAAAAAAACAAAATATCATGTTTTCGGCCAAATCTCTTTTTTGTTGCCCCTCCACTTTTATAACACCAGATTATCTCATTTTGAAAATTCTTTTGTCCAAAAACCGCATCCATCAACAACTTTAAGTAGTGGCTTGCCGTGGGGTCACAATGAAGATAAATACTGCCCGTTGGCTTCAGCACTCGGTAAAGTTCTAAAAGACGAGGGGCCATCATTGTTAAATATGCCATCATATCATTTTGTCCCAAGAACATCCTGAATGCTTCCAATAAATCGGCTAACTTCTTTGGCTCGTTTTTTATTGTTTCATAATAAGATTCTTCGGCTTCTTGGTTCCAGTGCCACGTATCATCAAAAGCTATGATTTGTGCTTTTGATTTCGTTCCGTTTTGTTCATCAAAGAGGACGTTGTAAGTAGCTTTTGAGTTAAATGGGGGATCAAGATAAATCAGGTCGATGCTTTCACTTGTAACATATTCACGTAGTATCTGTAAATTATCACCGTAATAAAGTTGATTTTTCCATCCATTCATATACCCCCCCTCGGTCTCTATTTATTATTGACACAACGTGAAAGTGAGAGGCCGGGCGATGTTATGCGAAAAAGCTGTTTAAAGGCGCTACAGTTGACCTTGTATTTTTTTTTAGAAAGCCGCGATATGAGCCCGGTCTCTCTCCACATACTATTATCCCACTATGTTAAATAATCAGAAGTAAAGTTTTGAACAAAGATCAACATCATCTCAACCTGTGGCTTATTATATTCATCGTATTCACCATGTGCAGCCTTATTTCTAATGTGAGCCCAAGTGGTGATTTGCTTTTGGATTAGCTTGTTATAAACTTTTGCCGTTGATAAGGCTCTGTTTAGAGGTTCAATTGTTAAAGGCCTGCCGTTCTCTCTTAAAATGGGGATGCCGTTTCGCTCGCATAATTTCTTTAAACCATCCTCAAGAACCGCTCCAATAATAACCGCTGCGGCATCTTTATACCCTTCAGACAATAAATATTCTCCCATTTCTAAAAAATCAGAAAAAATATCAGCCTGAATCAAAGATCTTATGTTATTGAGTAAGCCTTTCTCATAGTCGTGCTTAATTGATGTTGCTACACCTACTAATTGAGATATTTGGTCATGATAATTACTGTGAATAGTCCAAAATGCGTGTGTTTCAAGAGCGCTGGAATAAACTGCAAATTGTTGGCTTTTTGTCCCATAAAGTTGACGAATCAACTGGCCCAATCTTGTTACCCATGACGATACGTTTGATAAATCCTGACCTTTCATATCATCACCAAGAGTCAATGCTTTGCTAAGTATTTTGTTACCCTCAGCTGATAGATCGTCAATTTCTTTTTCCATAATCTCGTTTACTTTCATTATTAATATATCTCTTTTATTAGGGATAACAATTAGTCTGTGAACATCCATATTTTTTAGGACACAGGGACGCCCATTGGTTATATGCTACAACTACTCGTTAAAAGCTCAAACGACAAGATAGATCCAGACAATTTTTAGTTTTTAATATGGATATCCATAATTCTGTCTTTGTCGCCAATTATTTGGCTTAGAATATTGATTTCTGTCCCAGTCATCGTATATTCTATCATTGTCATCATCTCTGTCTCGATAGTTGGGTATTCCATCTCTGTCCCAATCACGTTGTTTAGGGTTCATTAGTTGTGAAGAATCTGTTGATGGCCCATAATTATTATGTCTGTATTGATCTGGCGAGCTTCTTATATGAGGTCTAACATATGTTCCATCTTTTCTGTAGTAACCACGTACATGAACATCCCCGGCAAATACAAATACAGGTACTGCAAAAACAATTACCAATAAAATTATAAGAACCTTTTTCATTTTACCTCCTAAATTCTTTTTGAGTTTAATTATGGCTTACATATTTTACATGGGCAATAAACAACCTGTTTATTCTTTGCTTTCAACAGCCTTATCTAATTCAATTCTTGAAGGCTATTTCTTGAACTTCTTAAAACAAATATCGTAATGCTAAAAAATATGGCAACAATGAAATCTATTGCAACCCAAATATCTTTATCTAAATGAACAGGAATAATAGGATTAAATAACAAAGCGACCAAAATTGATAGGAAACCTATTATCTTACTTTCTTCTTCAAAAGAATAAAATGCTATATAAGCTCCAGTTCCGCATACAACGAATCGTAAAAGAGTATAATAACCATATGGAAAGAACTTGGGTATCCCTGCGAACAACATAATAATTGATATTATTGTAGGGATGGTTGTTGGGGGAAATTCTTTTGTTTTAGGCATTAGTCTATCACCTCTATTTGAGAAGGATGGTTAATAATTATTTCTGGTTTACCTTTATATTCCTTAACAAGGCCACTAACCCTAACTTTCTTATTTTTATAATACTTTTCTGGTGGGAATTTGAACTTATGAAAATTTGAAGAAAATATAACTGCTGTAAAATATCTCTTCCAATTTTTATGAAAATTTAAAAAACATGCTTTACCAGAATTGTATGCTGCAACAACTGTTCCTTCTACAGCAACGACTTTTCCATAGTATTTGTGAGCATCTTTCCAGAAAATAACTTCAGGAGTATTTTTACTGCTTTTGGTTGCCTCAATAATTTTAATCTGTGAGGGATTATTTAATATAATTTCAGGCTTATTTTTGTACTCCTTGATTTTACCTGTTATTAATACTTCTTTTCCATAATAATAATCTTCAGGAATAGGTGGAAACAGATGAAAAGCTGATTTGAAAATTACCGCGGTAAAATGTTTTTTGTAATCTGGATGAAAGTTAAGAAAACAGGCTTTACCAGAATTGTATGTGCCGACTATTTTCCCCTTAACCGTTACATGTTGCCCGTAATAGTTATGAGCGTCATTCCATTGAATTGTCTGGTTAGCAATTGATATTTGTAATAGAAATAGGAAACAAATTATTGCAATAAAAAATATCCGTTTCATTTTATAGCCACCTTTTCCCATCCGGATTCTAATAGTTGTTTTATTAAATCCTCTTCATGAAATTCATTCGCCCAAAGCCTTATATTATTTAAGGCTGCGATTAATTCTTTATCGTTTAAACGGGTTTTAATAAAATTTTGATATTTGATTCCCCACAAATTTTGAGACATGCAATAAATTTCAAAAGGTTCTTGCCCCTTAGAAATTATCCAGCGGAATTCACCTTTTCCGCCATATTTCCAATAACCACGTTTATTATTTTCTGCTTCTTTTTCTAAAGAGACAAAATTATCTATAAACTTAAAGGGATATTTGGTATATGCAAAACCATAGCCTTGTTTGATTATTTCTGCGTTTACAAAAGTCCCATCCATTAAGTAAATATAAGCTAATAAGCGTCCATATTTTCCTCTTTTTTCTTTGTCATACTCTAACCGAACTTCTTTACCTTCTAATAGCTGTTTAGTGAACTGTGTTGATTCATTAGAAAAATATTCAACAAGTTTTAGTGGGTGTGTTTTTTCAGTTGTATCAACACCTATTAATCTAACCCTTTCACCATTCTCTAAGATAACTGTATCGCCATCTATGACTCGGCTTACTCTATATTCACCTGCGGTGGCCAGAAGGGGGAATATAATCAGAAATGCTGTCAGAAGTGGTATTATTTTAAGATGCCTGCAACCTTTCATTTTACAACTCTCAACCGGTGCGTTTCTCTTAACCGTTCCCATAATTCATTCATTATATCGGAGTATTCGTCATCCTCGGTTTTTGAACCAATCTTGCGTCGGACATACAAATCAAAAGTGCGCTGAAGGATTTCAGCATCTTCTTTATTCATATTCGCAATGCCTGTTCTTTCTTTTAAGGGCAATTCAGAAATGATTTCATCAATGATTTGGTCTATGACATCTATTCGAGACTGTTCTTTCAATTAACAACCTTTAATGTGTGGGTTTCATACAATTTCTTAAACAACACACCAAGTATTACAGAGGTCGCATCGTTCTCATCACGTACAGGCTCCTTTAAAATAGCACGACAAGATTCTATCAGTTCTTTATTTCCAGACCACAGGCCGAAGGCATTCTTGAAATAAACGTGCAAATGTGGATGGAGGTTGACCAGATCGTCTAAATCCATATTGGCTATTGTCACCTTATCTCTCAAGTCTAAATCTTCTATTAGTCGATTCACGGCCTCATCAACCTTCCTCGGAGGGGCTGGTAGTTTTTCCAGATACTCATCCATATCATGATCAGTAAGCACAGAACCGGCTTGAGCCTTTACCAGCCCCAATAGGATAACGCCCTGAATGATATAGGTGATGTCCTCATATATTTTTGGGTCTTTGCTGGCCCGTGGCCCGGCAACATTTAAAATTTCAATTCCATGTTTAATCACCCAGTTGTTTATTTCTGATGCTGCGATAAAAGCCGGTGTTTTATTCAGGTCAATATGAAAGCATGGACGCTTATGTTTTTCCGCAAGTTTCTTTGTTAATTTTGAACCGCCAGTTAGCTTTCTATGTGAGATAATCACTGTGCCATCTGAATCTATTATGTTCTGTTCCGTTCGTTTCGGATAGCTGGAAGTTGGCATCTCCTTTAATTGATATTCATCAGGAAGTGGCCCGTTTTCCGTTAACCGACCTTTTGGAACCCAGCCGCCATGGGGAAGACTATATTTTATTGCGGCATCTATGGCACCCTGATCCACACCTGTTTGACAGCCAGAAATGATTTTTTTAATCACTATTTTCCTCAAGGATAGCTAAGTCCTCTGGATATAAGCACTCTGTAACAAGTCCAGTACAATTCACCGCTATATTTTTTCTAAATCCAAACCACGATTTTAGCGTCATATCCCCTCCATGAATTCTGATATTATAAGGGGAAGTACCTCTACCGGAGAAAACAATCATGTTTTTACCAAGCTTGGTATCGTAATTAATTTTATTTAAGGTTGAAACATGAAGGGAATCTAAAACATTACCTGTTTTTCCATTTTTAACAATTACATTTTTCCCCATGAATTGTGTGATTAAAATAACATCATTCTGCATTGCTTTTAAACGAACTTTGGTAAGGAAAGACATTAGTTTTGAGAAATCTTTTGTTAATCGTGAATAATCTTGGAGAATAAGAATACCTGTACTTACAATTAAAAGTGTTAAAATAAGTATTCTATAAGGTTTTACCTCGCCAATAATCCTCTTAATCATCGGTATTGCTTTGATACTGGCTTTGTACCTGCTTCAGCTCGGCGAAAAACTCTTCCTTAGTAATAATGCCTTTCTCAATAAGCAACTGAGCTATTGCATCAACTTGGATAGAGTTAGCCATTAAGAGTTCTTTAAATGAAACAATTTCTTTTGGGTCAAGTTTTTCTGCCATACATATTCCTTTTATATTTAATACCATATTTCTCAAAAATTACAACTCTTCAACAATATTGAAATTAATCTAAAAGGAAGCTGGAGTACAAAGCTATAACGTATTCATTCTTAAGGGCGCGAACTACCGAACGTCGTACACCCTCTTCATCATCGATAAACAGTAATCCGTTCATATTTCTCTCCCATCGTAAGAATTCAGCCACAAAGGCACTAAGATTATAATATAATCCTCTTAAAATTCATAATTTGGGAATTTAGGGATTTAGGGATTCCGAATTGAAGGATGTTGTCACTTTTAATTCCTCAATTCGCAATTCCTCAATTTATCAATCATGTCTTTCTTTTGTGCCTTTGTGACTTAGTGGCTGAACTCTTACCTCCCATCATATTTCTCTTTCGGGCTGCAATAATTCCATATATGACCTGATTAAGTCTATTGCTTCGTTTTCAGACGAAATCTGTTTTATTGATTCACGAAATTTACTGCTAAAACGCAAGCCTTTGACAAACCAGCCAAGACGACCGCGCAACATCCTGCAGGCATTTTTTTCTCCAAAACATTGAATAGACATTTTGCAATATCTTATCATAACTTCAAACCGGTGCGCAATATCTACCGGCGATACGTCATTGCCTTTTATAAGGGCTATGACATGGGAGAAAATCCATGGATTCCCGATTGCCGCTCTTCCAATCATAATTGCATCGCATCCGGTAATCCTTTGCATTTCCACAGCGTCTTTAGCAGTAAAAATATCTCCGTTTCCAATAACAGGGATGGCAATAGCTTTTTTTATCGCCGTAATTATTGACCAGTCTGCCTTGCCTCTGAATCCCTGGGAGGCTGTGCGTGGATGCACGGCAATTGCGTCCACACCGCATTTCTCTGCCAGTTGGGATAGCTTTAAGGCCTGTTTGCCCGAGCTATCCCATCCTGTCCTGATTTTTATTGTAAGCGGGATATCGACGGCTTTTCTGACAGCCTTAATAATGGCTTCTGCATTATCGAGTCTTTGCATCAGCGCAACGCCGGCGCCTGTTTTAACCACCTTTTTTACCGAGCAGCCAAAGTTGATGTCAATCAAATCCGCTCCGGAAGATTCAACTATCTGAGCCGCTTCAGCCATTACAGCGGGATCTGAACCAAATATCTGAACAGACAGAGGTTTTTCTTGGGGCAGACTTTCGAGCATTTGTTTGGTTTTTTTTGATCCACGGACAAGTCCGTTAGCGCTTATCATTTCGGTGCAGACAAGTGCGCAGCCTGCTTCTTTGGCTAAAATCCTGAAAGGCAGGCTGGTAATTCCTGCAAGAGGGGCTAATATTGTAATATTGTCAAGAG
>JACNLL010000047.1:0-36807 GCA_014381545.1 Candidatus Desulfaltia bathyphila | reverse complement strand
GCATAACAGAAAAGACAATTATGATAACATGGATGAAGGTTGTATGATCCTATGTCAATAGAGACCATGCACTTGCACCCCTGGTTTTTTCTCTGGCCGGAATCCTTTCTAAAGGAAAGTTTTCCGCCGTATATTTTTACCAGAAGATCGTTTGGTATGCATGAACTTTGCTTGATGCCGGAATTTACCGGTAATATATTCATCAATTCCTTTTCACAGCAGGTATATATGTTAATCTTTTTTGCTGCAAGCTCCTTTTCAATTTTTAAAATAATTCCTTTTTTCTTTTCAATAGGCGGATGGATAAAGGAGAAACCCGGTATTGATGCAACCCTTTTTCGAATTTTCGGGTAATCATCCATAAAGCTTACTATACATCTTTTTATACCGCTTTTTGATGCTTTTTTTGTAATTATCGTGAGATCATGCAGATTCTCTTTTATGCCTCCATTGTTTGTCTTGTAAAAACATATTGGATCAAACCTCCAGTTTATACATCTTGCGCCAAAATTGCCGCAGAGATATTCAAGCTGCTTTAAGCGTTCCTTTAAAGGGGGCACATTAGGCTCAAGTATGGGCGAATCCGAATTGATGGTAAAATTAAAAAAGAGATTAAATCCCATTTTTAGAAGCTTTTCACCGAATTTGCCCTCTATAAAGGGACCAAAATTTTTTGACCAGAACACAATGGTGTGAACCATGTCGGGTCTTGCAGGAGTTACTGATACATGCCTGTTGTATGGATTTATAACTTCAAAGTATTTGTTTTGAATCTGCTCCATAAACCAGCGCATGTAGAAGGCTGGAATGTCTGTTCTGCGGGAAGCGGAAATTACTATTTTCTTCATACCTTCTTTCGATTTTTCAGCAATATTACATTTCCTTTTTTTGAGCCCCGGGATATCCGGCCCTTTTCTTCATGCACGTCAGGTTTTTCAGCAATTTCCGGGCATTCTATCAGCTCCAAACGTACTTTTCTCCCATCCATTGTAAATTCTTCACCATTAAGATATGAATCTCTTAAAATCCATGTGACAGGCTGAAGGGGTATCTGGAGAATAAGCAACTTTACATGATACCAGTTTGGTTTTATATCCGGTAATATTTCCTCTATTCTTGCAAAGGTAAGCGGTGTGTCTTCCGAATATATAAGCACAACATCTTTTTCTGTTGCCATTTTAATTGTTTATCCTTATTTTGAATAATGCCAAAATATTACAATTTGTGAAATCATTTCTTTTTTATTCAAGGTATACTCTTAAAGCAAGGATTTTTATATTATGATGGTGCTCGGTTTACAGGGAAGCCCACGGGAAAAAGGGAACACAGCCTTTCTGCTGTCTGTCTTTATGCGTGAAGCAAAAAAACTTGGCGCTCAGACACATGTTATTGAAGTGGACAAAAAAAACATTATCCCTTGCAGAGAATATACTGTGTGTTCAAAAAAAGGGTTTTGTCCTATTGATGACGACATGAAGAATGAAATATATCCACTGCTGCGTAAAGCGGACGTTATTGTAGCTGCGACCCCGATATTTTTTTACCATACCACTGCTCAGCTTAAGGCGCTCATCGACAGATGCCAGGTATTTTGGGCAAGAAAATATTTGCTGAAACTGAGTGACCCGGGCCAAAAATTCAGGCGCGGGTTTTTGTTAGCACTTGGAGCTTCAAAGGGGAAAAACCTGTTTGATGGAGTACACCTGACCGCAAAATATTTTTTCGATGCTGTTGGCGCCAGCTATTATGGAAGTCTTACATACAGGCGAATATCGAATCCAGGAGATATGGAAAAACATCCAACAGTCCTCAAAGATGTAAAAAAGGCTGTCAGCGCTCTTTTGCAACCGTTTTAAAAAATAAGAATGGTCATCATTTTTTTTAAATTAGCATAACCCACTATCCAACCGTGAACCGATAACTGTAAACCGTGAACGGTTACCCCATATTTTATATATAGTCGAGAAGTTGGATTAGATCGGTTATTACAAGATCTGGAGATAAGGTTTTACATTCCGTAACATCTTTTCTGAGCCTTAAAGATCTTGTATCTCCTGCAAAAAGGGCTGTGTTAAATCCGGTCTTTTTTGCAGGGTAAATATCGTTTAGCATATCATTGCCTATGTAAAGGGCTGAGTTAGCAGGAACATTTAAACGTTTAAGCCTTTCAAGTGCTGATTGAAACATAAATGGCGATGGTTTTGCGTGGCCTGATTTATATGAAAAGAGGATTAGATCAGGATGAAATCCGAGCTTTTCCAGGTTTGAATCCAAGAGCCACTCAAACAGACAGGATGTATAGAACTGAGCATTAGAGATAATGCCGAGCAGTATTTTTGATTTTTTGCAGGCAGAAAGCATCTCTTCAAGATTCGGCATCGGATATACAGGATTTACGATCATTTCAAACCTAACCGCAAATTTTCTGACTGTGACCAAGTCATTATTTTTCAGAATGCTCATCCATATGCGGTCTATCTCGACTTCCGGGAAGTCAATTCCCTGTTTTCTCAGTTTGTCGTGTTTTTTTTCAATACCTGCGAAAAAATCATTCAAAACAGCTTTAGGGGTTTTTCTTATTTTGAATTCAATCAGCAATTGTTCCAGTTCGTATGTTTCTTCGTATGCTTGTTCGTATGCTTCCGGGGACTTTTTCTTTGCGATGCCGATGTCACCGGATCCGCTGATAAATAGTGTGCCGTAAACATCAAACATCATGCATTTGATCTTTTTTTTAAGTTTCCGCTCTGGCGAAGTGTGGTCGGAATAGGGGAAAGGGGGACTATATATTGTGATATAAGCTTGTTATTAAACATAATTGCCCCATTTAAGGAGGCTGAATTTTTGCAGATTCAAAAATTCTGAAAGGAGAATCTTTTTATCTATCCTCTGTCTAACCGGATTTTTGCATACATTTGAGTAAATCTCAAAAAGCTTTTTCTTATATATTCTATTATTATAATTACCAAGCACAGCTTTCATATTATTTTGTATCAAGTCCTCTTTATTTTTTATTTCTCCTATGTATGAAAGATACGGATTAAGGGACAGTAGCCTGTTTGCATTCTTTTTGTCCGAGAGTACACAGGAGATTATCTGCTTTTGAAAAGATTCGTCTAACAACCCAAAATCAATATTATTATTGTTAGTTATTGCAGAGAAACCCTTTTCAATATTGTTATTATCAATTTTGTAATTAAACAAAGAGCAGGCCTTTAAAACAGATGCCCTCCATCTTTCGTAAAGATCTTTTTTGTCGATCCATTTTACAGGAACAAGCAGTTTTGTATAAAGATGATCGAGCTTAATTCCATTTTGTTCGAAATCATAACATATATCCGGAAGCTTTCTTCCGCAAAGTATTTTTTTAGCTGTCCATGGTTCAAGAAATGAAAAGCCGAATCCTTCTGTTATGCTTGTTGTAATAAGAAATCTTGCGGCAAGTACAAGCTTTTCAAAATCATATTTTAATCCAGCCTCAAACACCACATCAAGGCTGTTTTCTTCTGCAAATCTTTTCCATCCTTTATAACTTATGATGTCAATCGGGCTGTTTGGCGGTTGCGTTATAAAAAGAGCTTCATTATTTTTGAAAAACAAAGATAAAAGAATTGCTTCGCCGATATTTTTCCTTCTAATGGCGCGAATCGGATATAGAACAAAGTTTTCTGCTTTTGCAGCTTTTTTTTTAAACTCGAAAGGTTTTATTGTGTTGAAAATCTTGTGCAGACCTTTCTTTTTTAAACCTGCCTTAAGCAGCATCTCGTAATCGCGAGAATTTATTACCCCGTAATGGCAGTCAGGCACATATTCATCCTCATTAAAGTATGATAATGGACGGCCGTCTTCCGCAAAATCATGGATCTGCAAAAAAAGCCTGATTTCCCTTTTCCGCAGCTCGTGTAAAATTTTTAAGAAAATTTTATTTTTGGCAAGCAAGGGATTATGAACATGCAGAATGTTGCATCCCTCTTTCCACTTTGAATGGATTGCCTTGATTATTGATTCCGCGACCTTTTTTGGATTAAATATTTTTTGGGATGACCTGCCGTAATAAGCAAGTCCAGGGATATGTTTTATATCGGCAGGGAAGGGGGAATCAGGGAGTTCTCCCGTAAGAACAAGAATTTCACAATCGTTTTTGACAGCTTCAATCTGTTGCCTTAAGACAGTTGTCACCCCGCCGGTTTTAAGATGATAATGAGCAAGGGCTATCTTCATTTTACAAAGCCATCATTGCGGGTGTGTTATCCTTATGCTTTTGCGTAATTGTTATTATGTTATTTTTTTTAAAAGAGGCATAGATAACTATCAAGCGTTTTCTTTGCTCTTCAACGCATGGAGGAATGGACGCCAAATTTTCTCCATGATACGGATTCATTTTGGCAATATCAAGGCAAATATCCATTCCCTGTTCAAGATTGTCTTTAAACTCACGCAGTCTTTTTATTTCGATCTGGGTGTAGGCGTTATGAGTTATCAGTTTTTCAAAATAGTCCACATACATCACTATCTCAGCGGCAAACATGTGCGGCCGTTTTGATGGAACCAGCGATCGACCTCTTCCGTAAATATGGCTTACCATCTCTCTAAGCGAATATAATCTGTTATACCAGGCAATATTGGGCCCCGGGCATATTGACTGAGGCGAACTCTTTTTACCGGCGATTCCTAAAGCGATAAGGGCTCCATTCCCCAGATGATCACATAGACATGTTTTTTCAACAACTTTTTGGATCAGCCTTTCCTTTTCTTTGGCAGAAATCTCCATATTCTTTATTTCCTTTAGCTTCATTTTCTGATACTGACTGGAGGCAAGACAGATTGGCTGTTTTGTGAACTCGGTATTAGATACAAGAAAACCCTTGGCGCATGGGGAGCCTGGCTTTCCCTTTGCGACTCTTTTCTTTGTCCAGATTTCAGATCCGCATTTGTGTATATTATTAAAGGGGATTTCAATGGGTGAGATGTCGCTCAGATAAAGATCCTCTTTGCCGGCCTGTCTTAGAAGCTCACGTGTGGGGGCATCTATGCAGGTGGTTTCAGGAACCAGCAAAAAAGGGCTGGCCCAGCCTGTAAGATCCATTCCAAACTGCTCTCTGAGCCTGCGGTCTTCGCCGTTAGTGCCGATTCCGCCCTGGACGGTAATAACCGGTCTGGTGCTTAAAGCCTTTTCAGGATATTTCCAGCCCATTTTTTTGTAATATTTTTGTATCAGGGGCAGGAATTTTGCCGTGAGGCCGTCACGTTTTTCTTTGAATTCCTTTAAAAGACTGGGAAGTAAAATTCCGTTTGAAGCAAAGGCATGACCTCCGCAATTAAGCCCTGATTCAATTCGGAATTCATATACTTCCAACCCTTTTTTTGCCAAAAACTTGCCCTGGATAAGGGCTGAGCGGAAATCGCTGACCTTTAGAATTATTTTCTTTTTGATTTTACCTGTTTTGTTTCTGTAAAACTCCTTAAAACGGGTCATATAATCGAACAAACGTTGATTGATGCCCGCTGAAAATATGATGGCTGACTCGAGGCTGCTGTCGGCATATCCTCTAAGCGCTGTTTTGGCATCGCTGAATTCATCAGAAATAGGGAGGATATTGTCATGATAAATCCGGTCAAGTTTAACCATAATGTTGACGTCGATAGAGCCGGGCCGCATTCTATTGGTCAAATCTTTTGCCAGTACATTTCTTTTAAGTCCGGCCTTCATTTTTAGAAGTTTGTTGTATTCAGTTTTTAGCCGGGATTTATCAGGCAGAAGCTCAAAGTATTTTGTTTTGTCGTTTTTTTTAAAAAAAGGCTGTTCTTTGATATTCTCCATTTTAATCTGAACTATCTTGCCGACTGTTTCAAGATAGGCTGTAATCCGTCTTGCCCTGCCATCCTTTGCATTCTTAAGAATCCTGTGATACTGCATTGAATACATATCGCAGTAATATTTTCTGATTTTTTCAAGTAAAATATCATCTACGAGAGAAATTACAGAGGTAATGCCAAATGGGGCAACACGGATAGGGGTGTCGACTGAATGTCCTGTGCCCATAACAGGAATATGAAATGTGTGGTAATAATTTTGCATATATTATATGATCCCTGATACCTGAGAGTTTGACCTTTTACGAATTCATTAATATTAAAGTATTACAAAAAAGTTAATTAAATTACAGTAGTTTTTTTGGTTTTACAAAAGTTTTACACAAGACAGCCTATGTATCGATCAAAGTGGTTTTTTCATCCCATCCTTATTTTAATATTTTCTATCGTGGCCCTGGCCTTGTCTCTTTTTTTGTATATTTACTGGTATATGGAGGTAAGCGCGGGTTTAAAGAAGGTTGTGCTGGAGTTAAATCTCGATCCCGAACAGGTTCTGGAATCTCAGACCTGGGTGGTAATTATGGTACTTTCGATACTTGTCGGGATTATCTTGATGGGGATATTTATTATCTTTGTATATCATCATAAGGCATTGCAACTTTACAGGACGCAGCGCAACTTTATCAACAATTTTACTCATGAGCTGAAAACCCCTGTTACTTCTTTAAAATTGTATCTTGAAACATTTGAAAAACATGAGCTTTCAAGGGAGGATCGGTTAAAATATATAGGTTATATGATTCAGGATGTTACCCAGCTTTCTGATAATATTAGCCGAATCTTGAATCTTGCCGGAATTGAGAGCAAGAGCTATGGAAGGGAGTTTGCGATATTGGATCTTGTTCAAACAATTGAGCGGTTTTATAAAAACAACATTCACCTTTTCAGGGGTTGTGAAGTCAAGATTCATAATCCTTTAGGCCGGTCTTTTCTATGTCGTATTAATCTGTCTTTATTTGAAATGCTCTTGATGAACCTTATGACTAACGCTATCAAATATAACAGGTCTAAGAAACCAATAATTGATATTTCTTTTGCAGTTAATAAAGGCAAGTTAAATATCCGGTTTGAAGATAACGGTATTGGAATTGAAAAAAGAGAGATCAAAAAAATCTTCAAAAAATTTTATCGGGCTAACAGTCCGGATAATATATCACTTAGGGGCAGCGGGCTTGGGCTATATCTGGTGCAGAACATAGCTCGCATTCATAAGGGAAAGGTAATTGCTGAAAGCAAAGGAACAGGAAAGGGATCGGCCTTTACCTTCAATTTATCAGGGATTAGGGATTATGAAAGATAGCGATAAAAAACGGATTCTGGTAATCGAAGATGAAAAGCATATAGCGGAGGGTTTGAAATTAAATCTGTCGTTTCAGGGATATGATGTAAAGATAGCTGGTGACGGAGTTTCAGGCTTGCAAGAATGGAAAAGGTGGATGCCTGCTCTGATTATTTTAGATATAATGCTGCCGGATATTGATGGGCTGTCTGTGCTTCAAAATATTCGTCTTGAGGATGAGCGAATTCCGATTTTGATTCTGTCGGCTAAAGGATCCCCTGATGATAAGATAAAAGGGTTTTCTTACGGTGTGGATGATTATCTTTCAAAGCCGTTCAACCTTGAGGAATTTTTGATGAGGGTAGAGCGTCTTTTAGTCAGGGCGTCATGGCATCGTGGCGGCGAGGATATAAGCAAAACCGATTTTTCTATCTCAATGCAGACTTATAATTTTGGCGGCAACCGGATCGATTTTGAAACATCAATCACTTATTGTAAATGCGGCAAGGTTAAGCTGACAGGGCAGGAGGTAAAGCTTTTAAAACTTTTTATAGCCAACGAGGGAAAACCTCTTTCAAGAGGCAGGTTGCTGGAAATAGGGTGGGGATATGCCAGAGGAACTACAACACGGACAGTGGACAATTTTATTGTGCGGTTTCGAAAATATTTTGAGGACGATCCAAAGAAGCCTGTATATTTTAAGAGTGTTAGGTCAGTAGGATATGTTTTTAATCATAATTGAGTTTGCGACTTTCCTGCTTGATTTAATCAACAATGATGGTATGTAAATTATTATGATTCGAAAAGCGAAAATAGATGACATAAAAGCTATACACCGGCTTCTTAATGAATACGGAAAAAAAGGAGAACTTCTATCTCGGCCTTTAAGTGAACTTTATGATCATCTCAGGGATTTTTCGGTATACGTGGATAATCAGGAAAATAAAGTTCTGGGTTGCTGTGCTTTGCAATTTTGCTGGGAGGACTTGGCGGAAATACGGTCGTTAGCGGTTCAGCCTGAGCACACTGGTAAAAATATCGGCTCAACGCTCACAGAAGCAGCCCTTTCCGAGGCAAAATCATATAATATGAAAAAGGTATTTACTCTTACCTACCAGCCTGAATTTTTTAAGAAATACGGTTTTGTGGAAATAGAGAGATCTAAGCTCCCGCTTAAAATCTGGGGGGACTGCCTGCTGTGCATTAAGTTCCCGGATTGTGATGAAATAGCAATGATGAAGGATATAGATTAATTATGAATGTAACCGTTCACGGTTGTCGGTTCACAGCTCACAGTTGTAAACCGTGAGCGGTTACTTATGAATAAATAATATTTAACGAAAGGAGGGGATACTTCCACACGCCGGGTTTTGGAAGTATATGCTGGCCGCTGACCGTCAGCATATAAAGATCAGGGATAAGTTCTCTCAGTTTGCCGTCATCAGGCGGTTTGGCATGTTCTGTAAATGAATAGGTGGTCTGGAAAATAAACACACCGTTCTTTTTGTTTCGGGAAATCATATAGTTCTTCTTGAAAGTCTGCAACGCAAGATTATTATCCTCTGCAGTCTGTTTCATCTCTTCCTCTGTGAGCTTAATTAGGACCGATTTAGAGGTTCCCCTTTCAGAAATGCGTATAAGAGCTCTTGATTCACTGCTTCCTGCGTACACGGTTGAGATACACGGGAGCCTTTTCAAATACTGGGCCGCCACTATGGCTGCCGTTCTTCTTCCTCCGGACATTACAGGGAGTCCGTAATATCCGAAAAACTTTTTCTGTATATCTTCAGCGTATTTATCCCCTTTTTCATAAAGATCCTTTGATATATATCGAATACTTTGCGCAAGATCTTCTGCGGCCTCAGCAATCGGCCAGTCTATTCTAACATGAAAGTGGGAAAGATCATATCGGTCTCTGGCCTTGCTGGCCGGATTCCTTTGAAGAAGAAGGGCATAATCGAGCGGAAGAAGAACCTTTAAAAAATTAAAAAAATGGACAGACTCTAAGTGTTTTTGATTCCTGTCAAACTTTTTTGAAAGAGGAAGGGTCTTGGAGAGAAGTAAATTAGCCTTTGTGGTTTTGTTAACATCAAAGAATCTAATATATTTCTTGTGGGTTGCAGGTAGTGTGTCTTCGATAAAGATTACAAGAAAGGTATTCTGGCATTCGTATTCAATATCCGGGATGCGAGCGCGTGGTTTGAGTTCCCGTTTTTCAACAAAGGGATAAGGAAGTTTTTTGTTGGTAAAATTTGTATAGGAATTTATTAGGCCATACTGGATCAGAAATTGATCAAGCTCATCTCTCAAAAGCTCGTAATATGAGCGCCTTAATCTGTTTGCCTGGCTAAGTTCCTCCCTTACGGTCCAGAATGCAAGTTTTTTTTCCACTGTGCCGATCAATTTTCAAGCCCCGTTGTATTTTTTTATTTTTCCAATTAGTAAACTAATTATCATCATTTACTTCAACCGTCAACAGCCGATTATTTATTGTTAGACCTTTCCACCCACTGATAAAGAGTTTCTCTGCGCATGTATGCAAATAGGGCAACAACAAGACTTAAGCCAAGGACAATAGCGAACAGCTTATAATTTTGTTCATAAATCGATGCTCCCTGAAGGCTTAGCATAAATGTCCCGGGCATGCGTCCTATGCAGGCAATAATAATGAAAATCTTGGCGGGAATAGAGCTTAAGCCAAGGAAAAAACAAAAGTAGTCTTTTGGAAAGCCTGGGAAAACAAATAAAATAAAAGAAACAAAAATCCCCTGTCGTTTTAAAATAGTGTCGAATTTGTTTAAATAAACGGTTGGGATAAGCTTTCTGATATAATGTTTTCCCAGAAAGCGACCAATAGCAAAATTGATCAACGATCCTATGGTCAGAGCCATGCTGGAATACAAGAAACCTTTAGTTGCTCCGAACAGATAGCCTCCGATAAAGCCGCTAACTTCACCGGGGACAGGAGCAAAAAGCACCTGTAGAGTCTGAATGATCATAAAAATTACAGGCGCTGCCCAGCCGAATGATTTGATAAATATTGTAACCTTTTCTCTGTCAACAAAAAGATTATACCACTGCGTAATACTTTCCCATAATTGCATCCTGTAAAAATAAGCAGGCAATGCAAGGGAGAATAAAATTATAAGTATTAAAGCAATATGTTTGCCGGAAAAAGACTTTATAGCCATTTTTTTTCAGAATCTTCCAGGGCAGTTGCTGCAGGCAATATCTTTCCTTCTAACATGGTGAGAAATGCCCCGCCACCTGTTGAAATATATGTTATCCTGTCGTCTGCCATTTCTTTATGGACAGCCACATCTGTATCGCCTCCGCCGACAATAGAGAGGGCATAGCAGTTGGCTACACTGTGAACCATGGCAATTGTGCCCCTGCTGAAAGAATCGATTTCAAACACACCCATGGGGCCATTCCAAATTACTGTTTTTGCGTTATAAAGAACTTCGGAAAAGAGCAAAGAAGTGGCAGGGCCTATATCCAGGGCCATCCAGTTTTCAGGGATCTCCTGTGTAGGCACTACCTTTGTTTGAGCTTTTGAATCAAGGCGTCTTGCAACTACGGCATCAATCGGAAGATAGAACTTAACTTTGCGTTTGGCTGCTTTTTTCATGATCGATCCGGCTGCCCCTACAAGATCTTCTTCGATTTTTGACTTCCCAAGATCATAGCCTTTGCTTTTCAAAAAGGTGTTTGCCATGGCTCCGCCGATTATGAACTTATCAACGTGATCCAGCATGTTATCTAATGCCATAAGCTTGTCAGATACTTTTGCGCCGCCGATAATTGCGACAAGAGGGTGTTGCGGATCGGCCATTATCTTTGAAAAATAACCGATTTCTTTTTGAAGCAGGAAGCCGGAAACCGAGACAGGCGCATATTTTGTAATAGCCACGACAGAAGCGTTGACACGGTGTGATACGGCAAAAGCATTATTTACATATATATCGCAAAGCGACGCAAGCTTTTTGGCAAATTCATCGTTATTTTCCTGTTCTTCTCGATGGAATCGTAAGTTTTCAAGAAGAATAATATCGCCTGCTTTCATAGCTGATATAAGGGATTTTACATCAGGCCCTATACAGTCGTTTGCCATCTTCACATCTTTTTCAAGCAGTCTGCCCAGCCGTTTGGCTATTGGTTTAAGGCTTAGTTTAGGAGATTTCTTTCTTTTTGGTCTGCCCATGTGTGAAGCTATGATCAGCTTTGCCTTATTGTCCAGAGCATATCTTAATGTGGGAAGAACAGACCGAATCCTGGTGTCATCCATAATATTCTGCTGTTCATCCATAGGAACATTAAAATCGACCCTGATAAAAACCCTCTTGTTTGTAATATCTATTTCTTTGATTGATTTCATTATATATCTCCTGAATCTGAATAATTTTGAATTTTAAATTCTCAGTTTTGAATTAAAAACTCATAACTCAAAATTTAAAAATAGAGCGAATCGATTCTTTAACTTTAGTTTACTTTAGTCACTTTATCTTTGCTTTTCTGCTCCTTTATCCTGCGGCTTAACCCCTTTTTTTTGGACCATCTATCCAGAAAACCTATCATACCCGACTCATATGCCCTGTCTACAAATTCTTCACGGACCTTGAGCCCTTCCAATTCCTTCATGGCTGATCTCAGGCACTGAGTTTTATGGGCACACTCAAGACAAGCATCCGGAGTGGTTCTCAGGCCATCATCTGCTTTTGGGAAAACAACCTCAATAATTCCAAAACAGGATGGATATTTTTTCTTTTTATCTTTCATTTTCCTTTATTTATTGCTTCAAACTCACGATTCATTCTGGCGATATATCCTTGATCCGCAAAGCTGAAATAGTTGTTATTTCCTATTACCAAATGTTCATGAACGGTTATCCCCATTGTTTTGCATGCAAAAACAAGTTGCTTAGTTATGGAGATGTCTTCTGCGGAGGGTTCTGGATCCCCGGAAGGATGGTTATGGGCAAAGATAAGCGCTGCCGCGTGCTGATTCAGGGCTGCATGTACAACCTCCCTTGGGTAAACAGAACTGGCGGTTAAGGTGCCTTGAAAGAGTGTTTTGATTGCAATAACATTGTTTTTTGCATCTAAAAAAATTACCTTAAAATTTTCCCTGCTTTTTTCCTTCATGCTGTGATATAGATATTCAAATAATTCTTTTGAGCTGTTAAGAGGTTTTTTTTCTATCAATTTCTTTTTCAGATACCTGTCGGCAACAGCCTTTATCAGTTTCAACCCGATTAAATTTTTAGGGCCTATGCCATCAATCTCGCAAAGCTCCGCAGGGGATGCCTCAAATACATTCTGGAGAGTTTTAAACCTTTTTAAAGCGGCTTTAGCGGTTTCTTTGCAGTCCTTTTGCGGAGTGGCAAGGGTGAGAAGGAGTTCAATCACCTCGTAGTCATGAAATCCGGACAGGCCTGAAGCAAGAAATTTGTCCCGCAACCTTTGTCTGTGTCCCGTTCCTTTATGAGCCTTGGTCTTTCTCATCTACTTAAATACCAGTCAATTAACACCTAACACCTGATGAATTCGACTTTCTACGAATTTATCATAACTCATCCAGCTCATGCTTAAGATCACGAGTCATCAGCTTATGCAGCGCCTCTTTTGGAGAAGCATCGTCATAGAGTATATGATAGATCTCGTGAGAGATAGGCATTTCAACGTTGATCTTGCGAGACAGGTTGTAAACAGATTTAGCTGTTTTAATTCCCTCGGCAACCATGCGCATTTTAGATAGGATATCCTGCAACTTCTTCCCCTGGCCTAACTGTTTGCCGACAGTATAGTTGCGGCTTAATTTTCCGGTACAGGTCAGGATCAGGTCTCCAACGCCGGTTAGACCGGTAAATGTGCGTGGATTTGCCCCAAGCCTTAAGCCGAGACGCCTGATTTCCGTAAGACCTCTGGTAATCAGGGCAGCTCTGGTATTCAAACCCAAACCGAGCCCATCGATCATTCCTGAGGCAATGGCAATTACATTCTTGACGGAACCGCCTAATTCCACTCCGATAATATCATTGTTTGTGTATACTCTAAAAAGATCTGTGGCAAAAACATGCTGCACGAAGGCGGCCGTCTTTTTATCTTTTGATGCCACAGCGACTAAGGTTGGAACGTTTGAAGCAACCTCACGGGCAAAACTTGGGCCGGAAAGGGCTGCAATATGCTTTTCTGGAATTTTCGGAAGTGTTTCTTTAAGCACGCCGGACATAGTTAAATGGGTTTTGTTCTCAATCCCTTTTGAGGCGGAAACTATTATGGTATCCTTTGAAACATATCCGGCAATTGCATGTGATGTTTCTCTCATAAAGTGAGAGGGCACAACAATGAGCACCAGGTCCTTGCCTGATACAACGCGAGACAGATCGTTTGACGGGCATATGTTTGAAGAGAGTGAAATGCCTGGAAGAAACAGCCTGTTTTCTCTTAACTCCTTAATTTGCTTAATTATTTCAGCTTCAAATACCCACAGGTCAATATTAAAACCTTTCCTGCCAAGAAGATCGGCCAGAGTTGTTCCCCAGCTTCCACCTCCAACGACACCGATTTTTGTAGAAATATTATTCATTGAGTTGTATTACCTTGTTCCTCTTCCTTTTCAGCAAGCCCGGCAGCTCCCATGACCTTTTCTCCACGATTAATATCTATAAGCTTTACGCCCTGGGTGTTGCGACTGATGATCGAAAATCCTTTTATGGGCATGCGTATAATCTTGCCGCAGTTAGTCATGAGCATAAGGTCGTCATCCTCTTCCACAAGAAGCATTGCAACTACGAGCCCGTTCCGCTTGCTTGTTTTGATAGTAATTACACCTTTGCCCCCGCGTTTCTGAACAGGATATTCATCGATTGATGTTCTTTTTCCATACCCGTTTTCTGTGGCGGTAAACAATGTCTGTCCATGGCTCAAAACCTCCATGCCGACCATGCGGTCACTGGGAGCCAGCTTCAGTCCACGTACCCCACCTGTAACACGACCTGTCGGACGAACATCAGATTCGTGAAAACGTATTGATTTGCCAGTAGCAGAACACAAAAACACATTCATCGTTCCGTCTGTTATCCGTGTTCCGATCAACTCATCATCTGCGGCAAGTTTCAAGGCTATGATACCTCCTGCCCTGGGATGGCTGTAAGCTATAAGATCGGTCTTTTTTACAAGCCCATTTTTTGTGGCCATAATAACATGATAGCCCGGTTCAAACGACGGCACGTCAAGCACCGTTGTAAGCTTTTCATCTTTTTCGAAGTTAAGAAAATTAATAATCGCTTTGCCGCGGCTCAAACGACCTGCCTGAGGGATATCATATACTTTGCGCCAGTAAACCCTTCCCAGATTTGTAAAAAAAAGAAATGTATGGTGAGTGGAGGCTACAAAGAGATGTTTGACGAAATCTTCATCTTTTATTCCCATTGCTGTCTTTCCCTTACCGCCCCGATGCTGGCTTTGATAAAGGGTAATCGGATTCCGTTTTATATAACCGCTGTTGGATATGGTGACGACCATATCCTCTTCAACAATCATGTCCTCTATTGTAATCTCCTTTGTAGCTTCCAATATTTCAGTGCGGCGAGGATCTCCGAATTCGTTTTGTATCTCAGAAAGCTCCTCTTTGATGATTTGTTCTACTATTTTTTCGCTGGCAAGTATTTTTTTGAATCTTGCGATATCTTGTAAAACATTCTTGTATTCTTCTAATATTTTTTCGCGTTCAAGACCGGTAAGCCTTTGCAGGCGCATATCCAATATTGCCTGAGCCTGAATCGCGCTTAAATCAAATTTTTGGATCAGACCTGCTTTTGCATCAACAGGGGATCTTGATTTTCTAATAAGGGAAACAACATTATCAAGATTATCAAGGGCGATTTTCAAGCCTTCAAGTATATGAGCGCGCGCCTGAGCCTTTTTCAGATCGTAATTGGTCCGCCGAATAATTATGTTTTTGCGGTGAAAAATAAAATGTTTAAGGATTTCTTTAAAAGATAGAAGTCGCGGCTGGTTGTTTACAATAGCAAGAAGTATAATGCCAAAGGTGTTTTCCATCTGTGTGTGCTTATAAAGCTGATTAATCACCACCCCTGCAACCTGATCCCTCTTAAGGCTTATAGCGATCCGCATTCCCTCTCTATCGGATTCATCCCTTATATATCTTATTCCTTCTATTTGCTTGTGCCTCATCATTCCGGCAATCTTTTCAATAAGCCTGGCTTTGTTAACCTGATAAGGGAGTTCTGTAATTATTATGGTTTCGCTTTGTGTTCTTTTGTCCTTTTCGATTTGAATTCTTGCTCTTACACGGATTATACCGCGTCCGGTTTTATATGCGTCAAATATACCGGTTGTTCCGTAAATAATGCCGCCTGTAGGAAAGTCGGGTCCAGGCGCCAATTTTATAAGGTCCTGACATGAAATTGCATCGTTGTCTATTATCGCATTTATTGCCGCAATTATTTCATAAAGATTATGCGGCGGAATATTGGTCGCCATGCCGACCGCTATGCCGGAAGAACCATTGATCAAAAGATTAGGAAGTTTAGCAGGAAGCACTGAAGGCTCATTCAAGGATTCATCATAATTCGGGCTCCAGTCAACTGTTTCTTTGTCCAGATCCTCCAGCATCTGATGCGCCAGGCGCATCATTCTGATCTCTGTGTATCTCATTGCTGCGGGAGAATCCCCGTCAACGGAGCCAAAATTTCCCTGGCCGTTTATAAGGGGATATCTTAAAGAAAAATCCTGCGCCATCCTCACAATTGTGTCATAGACGGCAGCATCGCCATGAGGATGATATTTACCGATAACATCTCCGACAATGCGGGCAGACTTTTTATAAGGTTTATTCCAGTCGTTTTTGAGCTCACGCATTGCATATAGCACGCGCCTGTGGACAGGTTTCAGGCCGTCACGCACATCCGGCAAAGCCCTTCCTATGATCACGCTCATGGCATAATCGAGATAAGATTTTTTCATCTCGCTTTCAATGCTGATTTCCGACATTTTTTCTGTATACATTTAGATCAATTCCTTTGGCCCAAGTAGTTTCTGGTAACTGGCATGATAAATATCAGTTAGGGTCAAAAATGCGGTCACAATAAGCGGGCCGTATATAATGCCAAGAATTCCGAACAGCTTAAGGCCTCCGATTATGGAAAAGAATACAAGAAGTGTATGCATTTTAACGCGCTGGCCCACTATTTTTGGCTTGAATATATATTCAATGCCGCCGGAAAGGATTATATAAAAAATAACAAAGAAAATAGCTGAGGCGATCTGTCCTTTTAAAAAAAGATATATAGCCGCCGGGATAAATACAACTCCAATCCCTATTATAGGAAGAAATGCAAGCAGAGCCATTATCACACCCCACAGAAAAGGGGACTTTAAGCCAAACAGCATGAAAACGGTTCCGCCCAAGATTCCCTGGATCAAACCACCAAGGCCGTTGCCGATCAGAATGGCTCCAGCCATATCCTTAAACTTTTGAATTAATTTTTCGTCCTGTTCTTTTGGGAACGGGGAAAGGTCGGTAATAAAAGAAATCAGCCCGCTGCCGTCAATTAAAAGAAAATAGACAACAAGAAGCATAAGAAATATGTTTGCAAAAAATGCAAGAGTATTTGCGGCGATCGATCTGGCCTGCTCGTAAAGAAAAAAGCCGACAATTTTACCAATTTCTGAAATAGTCTTGTTTAGAGCTTCTCCTGTGAGTTCAAGATTGAAATTTTTAAGCACAAGGTTTGTTTTTTCAAGAAGAACGCTGTTTGCAAAAAGGTTTTTTATCTGGTCATTTAATAATGCATCCTTCGCAGTTATATAAAGATCATGCGCCTCTTTTGATAGTATGCCCACAAAAAATCCTATTGGAACAAGCACGACAAAAAATATTAAAATGCAGGTTAAAAATGAGGCAAAAGGGGGGGTTATTTTATCTTTTACACTTATTAAATTAAAAACAGGGCTGAAAATGCCTGTAATAACAGATGCAAGAATAATTATCGATATAAATGGCCATATAAGCCATGCGAGCATTGCAATTGAAAGGATAAAAAGGCTAAGAAAAAACCCAAAAATGATATTTCGAGAATTGCCATCTCGCATAATACCTCCACGAACAAAATTAATAATTTACCGCTTGGAATAAAATTTCGATCCGGAAACGGCCCGTTCAAGCCTGTTTGGCGGAAAATAACACGTAGACGGATGCAACGCGCAGGCAGACGCAGACAGGCCACGGGAAATGAGACCTTTGTAAAGTGTCCTCTTTTCCCGTCATTCCCGCGAGAGCGAGAATCCAGTTCTTTCAAGCACTTATGGGCTCCCGCTTTCGCGGGAGTGACCTGTTTTTCGACTTTTTACAACGCCATCAAATTTCTATGCGCTAAGATATTTATTCCTTGCCCCTGGCGTAAAGATCCGGGATTTTTCGAACGCCCCACTTTACTTGCTTATAATGCCGAGAGTTACGAATAAAAGAAGGATTTCATATATGAAAACAGGGGCATAAGTTCCAAAAATAGCGTAAACAATACCTCCGCCAACAATTGCCGGTACAGCACAAAAAACTAAAATCCCCAACTTCCTGCTGATGTCCATTTTTATAATCCTCCGGTAACCTTTTATATAAAGACGATTTTGCTTACTTTCCAACTGTTGATGAAAATCTAATTCATAAGGCTTTAAAGAAACTATTTATTTTATCAAATGGTTAACACTGATGAACTCTTAAAAAGTCGAATTTCTACCCTTTTGTCATTCTCGACCTGATCGGGGCACGTAGTGAAGCATTAGCGCTATCCAGTTCTTTCAAGCACTTATGGGCTCCCGCTTTCGCGGGAGTGACCTGTTTTTCGACTTTTTACGAAGCCATCACACTTAACACCTAAAAAAAATTAATTTATAACAATAACTGATAATTAAGTAAAGAAAAAAACAGATAAATTTGACACAAATCTTTAATATTGATAATTGATAAAAAAGATAATGAAGTTTATTGTGAGTTGCTTTATTTAACACGGGAACGCTTATGACAGACATCTTGCTGATTTTTATTGTTTTACTCATCCTTCTTTTGGCGCTTATTAAGCGTAAATCGGATGACGTTTTTAAAAAAATTGCGACCGATATAGATGCCCTGGGCAATATCTATAATAATACCGAGCGGATGGTAAAGGATGAGATCGCAAGAAACAGGGAAGAAAGCAGCGCAAACGCCAAACAGGCTCGGGAAGAACTAAGCGGGTCCTTAAAGGATTCCAGCGATTCTTTACTAAAAAGGATGACCGAAAACGCTGGTATGCAGAAAGATCAGCTTGATTCCTTTTCAAGGCTGCTGGGCGATATGACCAAAATCAATGAAGAAAAGTTCGATACGATGCGCGCAACTATAGATAGCCGCTTGAGGGAGCTGCAGGAGGATAACAGCAAGAAATTAGAACAGATGCGGGCAGTTGTTGATGAAAAGCTTCAGTTAACTCTGGAAACACGTATAGGAGAGTCGTTTAAACAGGTAAGTGAGCGCTTAGAGCAGGTGTATAAGGGCATTGGAGAAATGAGAAGCCTGGCTGCAGGCGTGGGAGATCTTAAGAAGGTTTTGACAAATGTGAAAACGCGCGGCACATGGGGCGAAATTCAGTTAGGCAATATTCTCGAACAGATTTTAACGCAGGACCAGTATGAAGTTAATGTGGCGACCAAAAAGAATAGTGATGACAGAGTAGAGTTTGCCGTTAAATTGCCGGGCAGAGGGGTTGATAAAGAACAGATAGTTTGGTTGCCGATTGACTCTAAATTCCCGCAGGAAGATTACCAGCGTCTGCTTGATGCCCAGGAGGCGGCGGATAAAGAGCTGGTAGAAAGATCAATTAAAAATCTTGAAATGTGTATTAAGGCCGAAGCAAAGAAAATTAAGGAAAAGTATCTGGACCCTCCCAATACAACCGATTTTGGCATTATGTTTTTGCCGGTGGAGGGGTTGTATGCAGAGGTGCTGCGCATGCCTGGTTTGTTCGATTTTTTGCAGCGTGAATGCCGAATTAATGTTACCGGCCCGACAACTCTTGCAGCATTGCTTAACAGTCTGCAGATGGGTTTTAAAACTCTTGCGATAGAGAGGCGTTCCAGTGAAGTATGGGAACTTTTAGGCAGGGTTAAGACAGAGTTTGATAAATTTGGCGGCATGCTGGCTAAAACAAAAAAGAAGCTTCAGGAAGCCGCCAACACCATAGACCAGGCAGAGGTACGCACCAGGGTCATTGAACGCAACCTCAAAAAAGTTCAGGAAATACCGATGGATGATTCCTGACTACAACCCAATAAATTATATTACAGGTAATTATTTTGAATCAATTTCATATTTTTATAATCAGGGCCATACTCGGAGTTGTTTTTGCGGTTATTTTAACACGGTTTTTTTACGCCCAAACCGATGTTTTCCATGTATCCGGTCTTACCATTTTTTTAGTCGGGATAGCATATCTTCTGGATTATGTACGAAGCAGGAAATAAGAATAATTAAAGGCTGTTATACAGACCCGCCCTTCTGTTTGGAAGGAAAAAATGCATCCTGTTATTCCGTACCCTGGCCAAGTCATCAGCCTTTAAATCTCCTACCATTATACCCTCCCTGCCGCTTATCCTTTTCTTTATAATTTTGCCGGATGGACCGATTATCACTGAGACGCCCGGGAAAGTAAGCCCTTTGCCATTTTTACCTGTCTGGTTACATGCGATAATAAAAAGGCTGTTATCATAAGCCCTTGCAGGAAGATGCCGCATCCATGATATGAATTTCTTGTCTGGAGTTCCTCTTGGAGATGCATGTGGAATGAAGATTAGTTCTGCTCCATTTATAGCCATATGTTCGGAAAGCCCGGGAAAATGCGCATCATAACAGAGCTGAATCCCAAATTTTATTCCTATTGTCTCAAACAGCGGAATTTTGTTGCCCGGAGTAAAAAAAGCACTCTCAGGGGGAGCTATATGCAGCTTTCGATATATACCTGAAACACTGTCAGGCGTAATAACCAGGTGGCTTGCAAATATCTGGCCGGTTACATCTTTCTCAGCCATACCCGCAAGAATAACAATTTTTTCCTCTCCGGCTAAACGTAAAAGGTCTTGTGTCGCCCTGCCGGAGACAAGCTCTGCTATCTTATTGATATCCTTATGTATACAGTACCCTGTAACATTCATTTCAGGGAAACAGATTATTTCGGCGCCTTTTCTCTTTGCTTTCTTTATCCACCCGGCCATGCGGTCAATATTATGCTCGGTTTTGTTGACAGGCGAATTGAAAATAGCAACCGCAACCCTTATATCCTTCATTAATTAGTTCTCGCAACCTGCTATAGGTCAAAGTGAGCCTTTATCTTAAAAACCTTTGTTGCAGGCAGATTGATAATATCTGTTATTCCTGTTTTGCTGGAGATCTTTGCAAGATTTTCCTCTATTTCCTCCATGGATGGAGCAATAAAGGTAAACCATATATTATACCTGTTGTCCCGCTTATAATTATGAGTTACTCCCGGATAGCCGTTGACTTCCTTGGCAAAAAATTCAATTTTATCTTCCGGCACTTTTGCTGCGCAGAGAGTGCTGACAAATCCTAATTTTTCAGGGACAAAGTTGCCCCCTATTCGTCTAATAATCCTTTTTTCCTTCAACCTGGCAAGACGCTTTAAAACATCATCTTCGGAAAGACCCAGATTATTTGCCACGACAAGATAGGGGCGGGAGGTTATCGGAAAGTCGGACTGTATCCTGTTTAGAATTTCCCTGTCTATGTCATCCATTGAAGACATGATTATTTTTACCTTAATAAAAAAAGCCCTGCATAATATGCAGGGCTTTTTTAGTTAAAAATGTCTTAAACAGGCCATTGATTTCTTGACTTAGACGCATCCTGTAGGTTTTGGAAGACCGGCCATCTTACATGCTCCTTTGCCTGGTCCGGACGGATAAAGCTCATATATATGTTTCAGTTTGAATCCTGTAACCTTGGAAAGTATCCGAACCATCGGAGCAATTCCGTTTTTTTCATAATAATCGCGAAGAACCGTGACAAGCTTCCTGTGCTCATCATTTATCTCCTCAATACCCTCTACAGTTTTTACCCACTGTTCCCACTCAGGACACCAGTTATTAAAATCATCAATAAACCCGTCCTCATCTACGCTAAATGTTTTACCCATGTATTCAATAGTTTCCATTAAAAAAAATCCTCCTTTGTAAAAAATGAAATCATTATGGCTTTCCGCCCTTTAATCTCGTATTAATTTATCAGAGTTTAATATATTATTAATCAATAAATGTCAATATTAAAACATGATGAATTCGTAAAAAGGCTAATTCATCAGGTGTTAGGTGTTAAGTGTTAGGTGTTAAGATGAGGTAATTATCTGTTATATCAAACGCTTAACACATTTCATAAAAAGCTAAATTATGCCGCTTCGCGACACTGCAGACGAAAATAACTTGTCAGGTTTATAAAACAAGCCGATTGCAGTGAGCTTCAGGTATGATTAAATTTAATTATACTTGGAGCGGTACCTGCCAAAAACCGGACTTTTTTGTTCATGCATTAGTTAACTTATTTGAAAGTTTAATTCATCTCAATATTCCTTTGGCATTTCGTTTAACCGGGCCAGCGTAAAAATTGGCCCATCTTTGCATACAAATTCTTTTCCGATATTGCACCTGCCGCAAATTCCGATACCGCATTTCATGCGCATTTCAAGGGACATAATAATATTGTCATGGCAATAGCCGAGCTTTTCTAATACCGGCTGGGTAAATTTTATCATAATCGGCGGGCCGCAAATAATGGCGTATGTATCATCATTTCCCTGGGGCGCTTTCTGTTCGGTGACGGTCGGCACAAACCCGACATTATATTTCCAGTTTGGATCATCTGTGCCGTCGACCGTAATGTGCATATTAATATCATCACGTGATTCCCATGCAGCCAGTTCATCCTTATATAAAAGCATACCAGGAGACCGAGCGCCGTATATTACATGGATTTCTTTGAGATTCGGGCGATTCACAGGATCAAGCATATATACTATAGAGGAGCGAAGCGTGGTAAAGGCAAAGCCGCCGCCTATTATCACAACATTTTTTCCTTTTAGAATATCCCAGGGATAACTATTGCCGAGAGGCCCGCGAATACCCATAATATCTCCCGGTTTCATGCAATGGAGGGCGGTTGTAACCAGCCCGACCTTGTTGATTGTAAACATCAGATATCCTTTTTCCGAAGGGGATGAGGCAATTCCTATAGGCACTTCTCCTTTTCCTGCTACGGAAAGCTCTGCAAACTGACCCGCTTTATAAGAAAATTTCTCTTCGTCGTCGGGGTTTATAAAAACCAGCCTGAATGTCTTGAGATTTTTATCTTCGGTTTCGGTTATTATCTCGTCGATTCGAACCGGATAAGGCAGATATGGATTTACCATTATGAACTCCTGGCAACTGATTTTTATCATTTGCAATCGAGCTTCGGGTATAATCAAATTTAAACCATGAAAAACTCACGAATAAGAAATCGTAAAGAAATAACCAGCCATAACTATAAAGAAATAGTGGTAGTTTAAACAGATAGTTAAGCAAAAAACGGCATTTTATACAAGGTTCTTTCTTAACGATTTCTAATTCGCTCAAACAGTTTCCTGTTTTAAATTTGATCACACCCGAAGCAGATTTATCTTCAAAAACCTAAAATATTATCAATCCCCGTAGCTGTTCATCAAATCACAAACTTTTCGTATATCGATATTTACCGGACAGAGACGTATGCATCGACCGCATCCGACACACTGAATCCCATTGTCATATTTGTCCATATAATATTTCAGCTTGTGCATAAACCGCTGCCTGACCCTCTGCATGTTTGTGCTTCTTGGGTTGTGGCCTGATCCATGGAGAGTAAAAAGAGGAAACATGCAGCTATCCCAGTTCCGCATACGTATTCCTGAGTACCCGTTCACTTCATCCTGAATGTCGAAGCACCAGCATGTCGGACAAACATATGTGCAGGTCCCGCAGTTTATGCATGCAAAAGCTACCTCTTCCCAAAAAGGCGCGTCAAAAAGGTCTGTAGTTGTTTTGTCCTTTAATTTATCAGTGGTAATAGAAGAGGTTATTTTGGCCTCTGCTTCCTGTTTCATGGTTTTGATTTGTTTTCCGGCAGGGTCGGCATCAGTCCCGGTATTCCAGCCGGCAGCTTCTAAAAGATTTTCTCCCTTTGAAGTAATTATCTTTGCAAAATAATGATCTTCCATGTCGACAAGAAGCAGGTCAAGCCCCTCTTCGTAAAAAGGCCCGCAACCGGCGCTTGTGCAGAAACAGGTTGCTTGCGGGTTGTTGCATGCAAGCCCGACAAATGTGGTTGTTTCATAGGCCTTGACCCAGTATGGGTCTTTGTGCTCAGCAGTATCAAAGTTGCGTTTAACTAATAAAAAAGCTGCTGCATCACAAGGTCTTATGCCGATTACAGCCCGCGGCGAACAATCCGTATCTGTCTCTTTCAATATATGATGATTTTCTTTGCTTTTATCCAGAGAAAATTCAAGCATAGTTTCAGATTGGGGATAAATAATCGATTTTGGTGAAAGGCGTGTATTGAAATAATTAAAATCCGGCAGTTCACCTTTGTCGAGCCTTTCAAAGATGTGGAATTCATTATCCTTAACAGGGCCAAACAATCGATAAGACTCTTTCAATTTTTCAAGTTTGCCGGCCCAATTCCTCTTGTCAATTTTTACGACCTTCATAGCATACCTTTATTGAATTGAGGGATTCAGGAATTGGGGAATTCAGGAATTGAAGGTATCCTATTGATTTTAATCCCTAAATCCCTAAATTCCCCAATCCCTTAATTTTTTAGTCTTTTATTTTATAAAATCCGGATCGTCAGGTCTGTACGTATCAAGTGGCGGACGTTCATCTAAGGACATACCTGCCTCCCAGCCATACAGTTCAAAACAATCTTTTTCCAGTTTCTTAGTGAATTCCCTTACCTTTATGCCCATCGGACATGCGCGCTCACAGGCGCCGCAATCAGTACACCTGCCCGCGCAATGATAGGCCCTTAAGAAATGGAATGTTCTTATATCCGTTGGGTTTATGCTTTTACCTACCCACTGGGGCCGGGATTCGTCCACAAAGCATGTGAGGCAGTAACAAAGGGGGCATGCATTTCTGCATGCATAACAACGGATGCAGGCCGAGAGCAGATTGTCGAAATAATTCCCTTTTTTTTCAGCGGGCATGGCTTCAATTCGGCGTACATCCTCATATCTATCTACATCCTTTTGTTCTTCGACAAGATCAGCAGCAAGTTCATCGTATATAACAGGGTTTCGATGGATGCATATTGCGCAGTTTTCCTGCAACACCTCGGCTTTTTTAAAAATTTTCTCATAATCATCACCCCTTACAATGATCCTGTTTTCCTCCTCTACAACCTCTTTTATTTCCTTTGCAAACATTGAGGTAATCTTGTGTCTGTCAATCATCCCCTTGCATGGCACTCCGATAATAAACAGTTGGTCTCTTTTAATCTTGTTTTCAATTAGATGGGTGACAATGTTCCGTGAATCGCACCCCTTGGCAACAACACCTATTTTTTCTTTTCTGTCGGTCAGATAGTTTGCCAGGTTGATGCCACAATTGCTGTCCCACACAAGCTCTTTTACATTTTCGGGATTTTTAACAACACAAGGCTCATTCATCATCGGCACGGTTCCCTTGCGGAAACCTATTACCATATCCACTTTGCCTTCTTTTAAGAGCCGTTCTGATATTTCCCGTATTTTGGTTATATATCCTAACATGTTAATCTACCTTAGCATTTATTTTCTTGATAAGATGCCTTGAAGATCCTAAGTTCTTTACTGTTTTGGTCACTTTATTTGCGATTTCAGCAAACCTTGTTCCCTCCGCCGAGGAGATCCATGAAAAATGGAGACGGCCAGGCTCAATACCCATATGTTCTATGAGGTTTTTAAAGAGTGTAAACTTTCTACGGGCGTAATAATTACCTTCCATGTAATGGCAGTCTCCAGGATGGCACCCTGATACCCAAACACCGTCCGCACCTTTTCCAAAAGCAGCCAGTATAAACTTGGGGCTCATCCGTCCGGTACAGGGAATCCTGATGACCTTGATATTGGTTGGGTACTGCAGACGGTTGATACCTGCAAGGTCAGCGGCTCCATAGCTGCACCAGTTACATAAAAAAGCTACAATTTTTGGTTCCCAATCAGACATCCTGAAAAACTCCTTTAAAAAACCGCTTCATTCGTCGCAAAGATTTGCGCGAAGATCTGGTCGTTATCAAATCCCTTCAGATGGATGGCGCCGGACCGGCAGGAAGCTACGCATATACCGCATCCTTTGCACAGGGTGGGCAGTATTTCCGCCTTACCGCTCTTGTCATTAAATTGCGGCGCAGAATAGGGGCAGACAGATACACACACACCGCAACTGCTACAGTCGTTTGGATTGACATAAGCTACTGTGCCGCTCACCGAGATGCTTATTGCCGACAGAAGCGTAACAGCTCTTGCCGCCGCTGCCTGAGCTTGTGTTATGGATTCATCTATCGTTTTCGGGGCATGGGCAAGCCCGCACACGAACACGCCGTCTGTGGCAAAATCAACAGGCCGTAGTTTGACATGCGCTTCCACGAAAAAACCGTCATCATTCTGCGGCACTTTATAGAACTGCGCCAATGGATTCTTTTTTTCCGGGACAATAGCAGAGGCCAGAATCAAAAGGTCGGGCCGGATTTCCATCTGACGCCTGAGCACGCAATCATTGAAAGCAACCTGTAAATCCCCCTGCTTGGCTGCTACTGTAAACTCCTTGTCAAAATCATAGCGGACAAAGTTAATCCCGCTTGAACGCGCTTTCCGGTAAAGATCTTCTCGCAGCCCATAGGATCGCATATCCCTGTAAAGAACAAAAATATTCATTTTGGGATTGATCTCTTTGAGCTTCAGGGCGCTTTTAATGGACTGCGTGCAGCAGACCTTAGAGCAGTAAGGTCGCTGGGGGATGCGCGAACCAACGCATTGTATAAACACAGCCGTGTTGAGCTGTCCTAACGAGGGATCGTTGTCAATTAGTCGTTGCTGAAATTCCAACCCTGTTACAACACGGGGGTCTTCGCCGTAAAGGTACTGGTTCGGCTTGAGCGCCGAGGCGCCGGACGCAATGATCGTTACCCCGTG
Organism: Candidatus Desulfaltia bathyphila; assembly: GCA_014381545.1. Lineage (GTDB taxonomy): Bacteria > Desulfobacterota > Desulfobacteria > Desulfobacterales > ETH-SRB1 > Desulfaltia > Desulfaltia bathyphila. Next base: position 10,399 of record JACNLL010000047.1, on the reverse strand, counting down.
TTCCAGGACTTTGCTCTCGCCATTGTGCTGGATCGTTGTTTTGAAATTCCCTACAAAACCGTCCACATGTTCTATCTCGGAATTCAGAAATATATCTATGTTTTTATCGGATTGTACTTTTTCTATCAGGCCGGATAAATATTGTTGAATGTCCTCACCCCGCCAGGTTTCATGCAGATGACGCGCCTGTCCGCCAAGAGCATCGGTCTTTTCAATCAGGTATGTTACGTAGTTCTGGTCTGCCAGGTTCTTAGCCGCCACCATACCTGCGACGCCTCCACCAATAACAAGGGCCTTCTGATCAATCTGCATAACAGGTTCGGTCAGGGGCTCAAAGAGGGCTACCTTTGCCACGGCCATTCTAATGAGATCTTTGGCCTTTTCAGTAGCTTGTTCGGGATTATCCTTATGTACCCAGGAGCACAGGTTGCGGATATTAGCCATCTCAAAAAGGTATTTATTAATGCCCGCATTGATTAATGTCTCCTGAAAAAGTGGTTCATGCGTCTTAGGGGTGCAAGCCGCGACAACCACCCGATTCAATCGCTGCTCTTTGATAACCAGGGTTATTTTATCCTGGGTGTCCTGGGAGCAACTGAACATGTTTTCTTCTGCATAGACAACACAGGGCAGGCTTTGCGCAAACTCAACCAGAGGAGGGATATCAACAGTGCCCGCAATATTTGTGCCGCAACGGCAGACAAAAACGCCGATTCTGGGAGGTTCTCCACGGATATCAATCTCCTCAGGGATATGTTTTGTGCTTGTCAGGGTCCACCTGGACTCGGCTAATTTACTCCCAACCGCGCCTGCTGCTGCGCTGGAATCTATGACCGAGGATGGAATATCCTTTGGAGCCTGAAACGCGCCGCAAACATAAATGCCCGGTCTGGAGCTCCGGACAGGTTCAAAGCTGCTGGTGGCTGCAAAATTATAGCGATCAAGTTCGATGCCCAATTTTTGAGCCAGGTCCGCACATTCCCTGGTTATGCCCAGGCCCACGGAGAGCACCACCATATCAAATTCTTCTTCAACTCTCTTGCCCGCCTCATCTACATAGCGGATAAGATGCCTCTCTGTTCCATTAACCGGTGGAAGGCCGGTAACTTTCGATTTGATAAAACGGATTCCTGATTCATCCTTTGCGCGGTTAAGATATCTCTCAAAGTCTTTTCCATGCGTGCGGATATCAATATAAAAAATGGCTGTATCCAGCGGCTCTTTGCTGTGTTCTTTGGCCAGCATGGCCTCTTTAATGGCGTAGGTACAGCAGACAGCAGAGCAGTATCCTTTGGCGCCGAGACATTCATCTCTGGATCCTATACATTGAAGCCAGGCAATTTTTTCGGGCTCTTTTTTATCTGATGGCCGAACCAGGTGTCCGCCATACGGTCCTGAGGCAGAGAGAATCCTCTCAAATTCCAGGCTTGTCACAATATTGGGATATTTCCTGTAGCCGTAAGTATCATGGACTCCCGGGTCAAAGACCTTGCTTCCCACGGCCAGGACAACAGCCCCTACTTTCAGGGTCAATTCCTTTTTCTGATCGTCAAAATTGATAGCTTCATTGGGGCAGAATTTTTCGCATATTCTGCATTTTCCCTTTTTAAAGTAGATACAATTCTTTGCATCAATGGTGTATTTTAACGGAACAGCCTGGGGATATTTCACATAAATCGCCTTGCGCTTACTCAGTCCGCCATCATACTCATTAAGCACTTTTTTGGGACACTTCTCGGCACACAAGCCGCACGCAATGCACTTATCAGTATCCACATAACGTGGATGTTGTGTCACACTGACCTCAAAATTCCCCTCGGCGCCGGAAATTCCGTTTACCTCAGAAAGGGTTAGCAACTCTATATTGATATGCCGGCCGACTTCTACCAGCTTAGGGGATATAATACACATGGCGCAGTCATTGGTGGGAAAGGTCTTATCTAATTGCGACATCATTCCGCCGATTGAGCTTGACCTTTCCACAAGATAGACATAATAACCGGAATCAGCCAGATCCAATGCTGCCTGCATCCCGGTGATTCCGGCGCCTATCACCATAACCGAGCCTGTTTTATCCTTTGGCATCTTCATGTTCCTCAAGTTGATTCATGTCGATTCCAAGAGTTTCTTTGTCGATGCCCATACACAGCCCAAGAAGTTGAGGATAAAGAACAGAGGCAAGATGTTCGCTGTTCCCGTTATTTTCGACCATCCTCTTTTGAAGAAAATCGAATTGCAGATGACAGAATGGACAGGCTGTGCACAGATAGTCGGCGCCTGATTTTTTAGCATCCGATACTTTCTTTTTTGTCAAATTAATCGAGATATCATTATTTATCCCTGTTAAAGGCGCTCCGCAGCATTCCAGTTTTTGGGGCCAGTCAACAGATACGGCGCCGGTTATCTCCACGAGCTCATCAAATATCGTGGGCGCAATTGGATTGTCAAACCGGGTGATCCTGCTTGGACGCAAGGCATGGCATCCATAATGGACAGCAATCCTGAGCTCTTTATATGACCCTGACAACCTGCTTTTTATGGCATCAATGCCCACATCATGATAAAGTACCGAAAGAAGATGTTTTACACTAATATTGCCCTCATATTTCAAACCAATATCAGCGAGCGTGTGGTTTACATCCTGCCGTAGATTTAAATCTTCTTTGAGGAGATATTCAGCCTTTTTAAGACTTCCAAAGCAGCATTTGCACAGAGTAAGTATGTTCAGGCCCTGCTTTTCAGCCAATGCCAGGTTTTGGGCAGAAGACAGAAGATATGCTTTTTGGTCAATATTTTTCAGGGGATAACCACAACAGTTAAAGCTGCGGATTTCAATCAGCTCTACACCCAAATTCTTTAAAACTGCCCTGGAAGAATCTTCATACTGGCTTACTCTTGCCGGTATATTGCAGCCCAAAAATAATGCGTATTTGATCACTCAACGACCCCCATCATGCTTTTTTCACATTTTTGATTGCAAGATTTTTTAATCCAAAAAACAGATCGGTGACATTTACGTTCTGTGGACAGTGTTCCTGGCATTGATAACAGGTCAAACAATCCCAGATCATACTTGCACCTGATGCCATTTCAATAAGGCCAAGGCCGAGGCAGCGCATAATTTGATGCGGCAGCAGTCCCAGCGTCTCTTCAGGTTTGTCAAAACTGCACACCACCGGGCATACACTGGTGCAGTTCTGACAGCTAAAGCAATATGAAAATGTATTGTCTTTGGCTAATTGATTAAATTCTTCGATACCTGCACCCTGAAGAATCAGAGGGCTTTGCTTAATCAGCGAGTCAAATTTTCCTGCCACTGCCTGTTTTGCGGCATTAACAGGTTTATAATACTCATCAGCCGGGATATCATAACGGTTTAAGCCTCTGACAAAAGAAAAAGGAGAAAGGAGCAGCGGTTCAGGATATCCTTTTTGGATTAAATCTTCCCGCACGTTAAGCCATAATTCCTTAAGATTGATACCAACAGGACAAACCACGGTGCATCGATCACAATTTGTGCAAAGGCAGACCCCCTCCTGGATGGCCTTTAACTCTTCAGGACTCATCTTTTTGCCGGCAATTAAGCTCTTTAGGGAGACCATTTTTTCCGAGGGCAGAATATTTTCATTGTCCAAAGCATCAAATGCCGTTGCAGCGGAGCATCCAAGGCTGCAGGTTCCGCAATGGGTGCATGCATCCAGCTCCATCACCTGTCTTGTTGCAATGTTTGCAGGGTCTGGTTTATCCTTTTCCATAACAGCATTGGCAAGCAAACTTATCGGGCCGGCGATTATATGAAACATCTTGCTGAACGGAAGGTAGGCCAGCCCGAAAAAACAGGCCAGTATATGAATATACCACAGAATTTTGGAGCCTTTTGCCCTGTCAAGTCTTAAAGCTATTGGATTTAGAATATTGGCCAGAGCATATCCTGTAAATGCCCATTTTGGAGAAGAATGACAGGAAGCGCAATTTATTTCGTGGATTTCACGGCCATATTCAAGCAGCTTTTCCTCAAAGGGCTCCTTAAGATCCGGGGAAACAACACCAAATGCATGGACCCACAGACTTTCAAGCGCATTGATATCTTTCTTTTCATCCACATCTGAGAATTCTTCCACCATCCTTTCAAAATCGGAGATAGAGGTGATTTTCGTTGCTTCAAGAAAAAAACCGGAAATCATAATGACAGTTAGAATGATTATAGCATAATAATCCATGCTGTTTGTTTTCAGGCGGGGCACCTTCAGGATAAAGCGCCGGTATATAGCGATTGTCAGCCCGGCAATTACCATCATGCTGAAAAAATTTCTTAGAAAGAAAAATGGATTTAACGTGGAGTAATATTCGCTAAACAGGGAGGCGGTTATATGCTCGTCAAGCGCATGCATGAGCAGTAATAACATAAAACCTGTGTATATGAGCATATGCATGGCCCAGCGGAGAAAATCCTCTTTAAGAATCCTTTTTTGAAACACTACATCAAGGATAAATACCTTAATCAGGATAAGGATCTTTGCGCTGAAAATTACCTCCAGCATACCTTTAAAAGCCGCAGATAGTCTTTCGGACCTGTCGATATCTCTGGATGAAATGCCGATTTCCCAGGAAAACCAGGTGTAGATCTTGTAGATAACGCCGGAAATGAAGACAAACAGGGATGTATAAAGTAAAACATTAAAAGCCATACAAAAAAAGACTCCTGTTGTTTGCATAAAAAAAGAGAACCGCAGACTATTCAATTCTGCCGGTCTCTTTCTTGCGACAAATTTTTATAGGTAACTGTTCACGGTTAACCACGCCCTGGCGTGGTTGATCAAAAAAATCATTAAAAAACTGTGAACCGTGAACCGTAAACGGTTACTTTTATAGAGTACATAGCATAAAATTTTGTTAAGAGAAAATGTTTTAGTAAAAGTTTAAGCATTGCAAGATTTAACTGTTTTTAAAAATTGATCATTTTATTGTTACGCGCTATGTAAAGAGTTCTGATTTGTGATGAAAACGGTTCGTAAAAAAGGTTTGCTGTGAATTCTGAAAGACCAAAACCAAAGGTGATTGTAATTTGCGGCCCGACCGGGGCCGGCAAGACATCTGCGGCCATTGAAATCGCCGGAGAATTTAAGGGCGAGATTATAAATGCAGATTCAATGCAGATATACAAATATATGGATATCGGCACGGCAAAGCCGACCCCTGATGAACAGGCCCGTGTCAAACACCATATGATCGATATTGTTTATCCTGATGAATCCTTTGATGCTGCCATGTATGCAAAGATGGCGCGTGAAATTATCATGAGACTTGACAGGCAGGATACTGTTTCATTTGTTGCGGGAGGCACGGGATTTTATATCAAGGCGCTGTTATATGGCCTGTTTATAGGCCCCGCCAAAAGCGGGGATGTAAATATCCGTGAGCGCCTGAAAGGGGAGGCGGCAGCCCATGGTGCAGCCTTTCTCCACACACGGCTGAGCAAATGTGATCCAACAGCGGCAGAAAATATACACCCTAATGACACATACAGGATAATAAGGGCTCTTGAAATATATGAAATAACCGGAAAGAGTATATCAGAATACCATGAAGATCACAGGTTTACAGATGAGCCGTTTAAAGTTTTGACCATTGGCCTGGATATGAACAGGGATATCCTGTATGATCGTATTAACTCCAGGGTTGAGGCAATGATTGATGCAGGGCTTGTAGATGAGGTTAAGTGGCTTCTTCACAAGGGATATTCGGAAAACCTCAAGCCGATGCAATCGATCGGTTATCGACATGCAGTTGATTATATAAAGGGTCGTCTTTCATGGGATGAGGCCTTGTCGACCCTTAAACGGGATACAAGAAGATATGCAAAACGTCAAATGACCTGGTTCAAGGCTGATTTACGGATTGCATGGATAAAGCCTGAGCAATTGGAAGATATTATCCGGCTGATAAAAAAATTTCTGGCCGGAACATGATATTGTTTTAGTCGAGTTGACAACTCGTAATAGCATATAGTAGTTTTTGATTAAACGTGTAAAATTATTTTACCACGAAGTCCACGAAGAATTTTAAATTAGCGTCATGAAAATAGCTATAGCTCAGATAAATCCGATAATCGGCGACTTTAATTATAATTTTGACAAAATTATGAATTTTGCAGACAGGGCAAAACAGCTTTCATGCGACCTGATTGTTTTCCCTGAACTTGTTATCACCGGATATCCGCCGCGTGATCTTCTTGAAAAAAAGGATTTTGTTGAAGCAAATCTTAAATGTCTAAATAAACTTATAGAGTCGATACATGGAATCGGAGTAATATGCGGATTTGTTGATAAAAATCCTGATAAGGAGGGAAAGGCTCTTTACAACTCGGCAGCTTTATTTGAAAACAGCGTTTTGCTGCATCAGGTTAAAAAAAGGCTTCTTCCAAATTATGACGTGTTTGATGACAGCAGGTATTTTGAACCCGGCTTGTCATGCGAGTCATATACATACAAAGGTCGCAGGATTGGGCTTACTATTTGTGAGGATATCTGGAATGACAGGGATATAATAAAAAAGAGGATATATCACTTGGATCCTGTATCGTTGCTGATACAGGATGGAGCCGATCTTATCATAAATATCTCCGCCTCCCCTTTTTATGTCGGGAAAAATAAGTTAAAAACAGATATGCTGGGTTCTATAGCCGGAAAATACAATGTTCCTTTGCTATATGTGAACCAGGTGGGCGGGAACGACAGCATCCTTTTTGATGGTTTGAGCGCTGCTTTTGACCAACATGGGCAGATAAAGGCCAGAGCCTGTGATTTTGAGGAGGACATCGTTGTCTTTGATACTGAACCGCAAAAGCGAGAGCATTCCCCTGAAGAAAATCTCCATAGCATATCCGGCTCAGACACTGAAAGCATTTTAAAAGCCCTTATCATGGGGACGCGGGACTACGCAACAAAGTGCGGCTTTTCAAAGGTTGTTTTAGGGCTTAGCGGGGGCATTGATTCAGCCCTGACCGCATACATTGCGACAAAGGCTATGGGACGTGATAATGTGCTGGCTGTATCTATGCCGTCAATGTATACCGCCGAAGAAAACATAAATGATGCTGAAAAACTTGCGGAAAATCTTGGGATCGAGCTGAAAGAGATTCCGATTGAAGGCTTATTCAGAGAATTTACCAGGCTTCTTTCACCATCTTTTAATGAAAGCAACCCGACTGTTGCGCAGCAGAATATACAGGCAAGAATCAGGGGAACCATTCTAATGGCTTTTTCCAACATGCATGGCAGTCTTCTTCTTTCCACCGGGAACAAATCCGAGCTCAGCGTCGGTTATTGCACACTTTACGGTGATATGAGCGGAGGTCTGGCAGTGATTGCAGATGTTCCAAAAACTATTGTTTACGATATTGCCCGTTTCATAAACTCTGAAAAGGAATATATCCCGCAACGTATAATTGAAAAGACCCCTTCGGCGGAACTTAAACCCAACCAAACAGACCAGGATGATCTGCCGCCGTATGAAATACTGGATCCTGTATTAAATGGATATATCGAGGAGCTCAAAGGAATAGATGAACTGGTTAAGATGGGATTTGAAAGAAGCCTTGTAGAGGATGTTGTTCGCAGAGTCGATCAAAATGAATACAAGAGACGCCAGGCACCGCCGGCTCTTAAGGTTACATCAAAGGCTTTTGGTGATGGCAGGAGATATCCCCTGGCTCAAGGATATACAGGGATTGAGGGATTAAGGGATTGAGGAATTAATCCTGGAAAAACTGATTACATGTACGAACCTGTCTACCTAAAAACTTATAACAAGGGGTTGTTTAAGGAAAAGATAAAAAAGGCGCGGGAGATATTAAGCTCCTGCTCTCTGTGTCCGAGAAGATGCGGAGTTGACCGGCTTTCAGGAGAGCTTGGCATTTGCAAAACAGGTGAAAATGCATCTGTTTCCAGCTATCATCCGCACTATGGAGAAGAGGCCCCGCTGGTTGGACATAATGGCTCCGGCACTATATTTTTTACTTACTGCAATCTTTTGTGTAACTTTTGCCAGAATTACGATATCAGCCATGAAGGCCGCGGCGATGAAGTATCCTGCGAGCAGATAGCCGGCATGATGCTCTTTTTACAAAATTCCGGTTGCCACAATATAAACTTTGTTACTCCAACCCATGTTGTGCCCCAGATCCTTTCCGCTCTTGAGATAGCAATCGAAAATGGATTAGGCGTTTCCCTGGTTTACAACACGGGTGGTTATGATCGTGTTGAAACCCTGAAACTACTTGAAGGGGTAATCGATATATATATGCCTGATTTTAAATTATGGGATCCAAAAGTCGCCGAACTTACCTGTGAAGCTCAAGATTATCCGGAAATAGCGCAAAATGCCATACTTGAGATGCATCGCCAGGTAGGAGATCTTGTCATTGATAAATCAGGCATTGCAAGGCGAGGCCTTTTGATAAGACATCTTGTCCTGCCTCATGGACTTGCCGGAACACGCGATATAATGAAATTTATAGCCCAGAAAGTATCTTCAAACAGCTATGTAAATATTATGCCCCAGTACAGACCTTGCGGCAGAGCCTATGAAGTAAAGGAACTTTCTAATTATCTTTTGCCGGAAGAATATAAATCAGCCCTGCAGGCAGCAAAAGAGGAGGGGATTACACGGTTGGACGGGGCTAATTAATGTGGGTCGAAACTCAGCTCATCCGGCCACTCTCTTTCATGGCCGTCCATAACCCCTTTTTTACAGGCATCAATTACCACCCGATCGTTTTTAAAAATCATATCTCGCCCGGGATCGACATTGTTAAACAGTTTCCACAGCATTAGAGAGCCGTCATTAAGATCGATCTCTTTATCAAACAGAACAAAAATATTAAACATATCAAGTTCATTCAGGCCTAATAAAATTGAGGCAAAAACCTTTCCCCCTCTATCAGTAGTCTTTTCCACTGAAACAGTTAGAATCCTGTTTGAAATCTCTTTGCCTTCCTGAAGCTTGTTAAACAGGTGTCTGCATTTTACAGATCCCGGCATACTGTTTTTGATTATATCAGACAGGCTGGCTTCAGAAGGGGGTTTTGATAAACAACGCCTGTCACTTCTCGGCGGTTCCCCTTTGAATCTTGCTGTAAGGTCAATTCCTATCTTGTTTCCATAACTGGCAAAAGGGGATGAGTGATCAAGCACGTCGAGAACACCCTTGGTAATGGTGATATCTGAGGTTATGTCGAGCCTTGACAAAAGCTCTTTTATTATTCTTTCAGGATTCTGCGGGCTGATATTTTTATCAACAACCGTTATTGCCTTGCAAAAGCTCATCTGGCCCTGTCCCCACAGCCCGCTCATTACTTTTTGCGCATGTCCCGAATATTCCTTGTCAATAGATACCACAACTATGTTATGAAATACTCCCTCCCATGGGAACCAGTAGTCGCATATTTCAGGCATTACTGTCTGGAGCAATGGAAGGAAAATCCGTTCGGTTGCCTTTGCCATATAGCAGTCTTCCATTGGAGGCCGTCCTACCAAGGTGGCATTATATACAGGATTCTTTCGATGTGTAACAGCGGTAACATGAAAAACAGGATAGTCGTCGGCAGGTGAATAGTATCCGGTATGATCTCCAAATGGACCCTCCCTGCGTAGTTCGTCGGGCTTAATATATCCTTCAAGCACAAATTCGGCTTCGGCCGGCACCTCCATGTCCACGGTTAAGCACTTTGCCATGGTTACAGGCTTCTTTCGTATGAAACCTGCAAGAAGCATTTCATCAATCCCTCTGGGCATGGGAGCGGTCGCAGAATATATGATGGCAGGGTCTGCTCCTATTGCGACAGCAACAGGCATTTTCATTCCAGCTTTGCGATATTCATTAAAGTAGTGAGACCCATCCTTGTGAATATGCCAGTGCATGCCGGTGGAATTCCGGTCAAACACCTGCATCCTGTACATCCCGACATTTCTCCTTTTTGTGCTAAGGCTTTTTGTAAATACAAGAGGAAGAGTGATAAAGGGGCCGGCATCCTTTGGCCAGCAGTGGAGAACAGGGAGCTTTGAAAGATCTACATCATCATCTTTATACACCACTTCCTGGCAGGGCGGGGTTGATGCTTTGAATGAACGGGGAAAGAATTTTGCAAACCCGAAAGCCATCGGCAGCATTTGCAGGGCCCCCATTAAACTCTTTGGCGGGTTTAGATCAATATATTTCTTTATTCTTTCTCCCAACCGGTCAAGATGATCCACCCCGAGGGCTAAGCAGATTCTGCGGGAACTTCCGAATATGTTCGTGGCAACCGGAAACAATGAACCTTTTACATTCTCGAAAAAGAGCGCTTTGCCGCCCCCGGGGCTTTTTGATTCCCTATCTGTAAGCTTGCTGATTTCAAGGT
>JACNLL010000049.1 GCA_014381545.1 Candidatus Desulfaltia bathyphila | reverse complement strand
TAACAGAAGTTCTTGACGCCGGCAATACTGATGAATTTAAGACAGGCTTTGCTTCCATAGCTGAAGAAAGCAAAAAGATACTATTAGAGTTGAGCCGGGTGAGATTTATCGACAGTTCCGGGTGCGGCAGTCTTTTGTCCTGCCTCAGGCAGGCGAAGAGTTCGGGTGGAGACCTGAAGATATGCAGAGTGCAGGAAACGGTCCGCACAGTGTTTGAGCTTGTCCGGATGGATAGAGTAATTGATATCTTTGAATCAAGAGAAGAAGCTGTAAAGGCCTTTTAACTTTGCTAATATCCGTAATAATTAATTAAAAGCTGTTCAATCTTTTCTTCGAGCATTTCATATGAAAGATAACGCCATCCAAGCATATAGTTTTTTTCAGCCATTTGAGCAAGCCTCTCAGGGTTTTTCAACATATCGTTTATGCTGTCGATAGTATTTTGTGTTATGTAGCTGTTAAAAGAAATTACATCAAAACCTTTTGGTTCGATGTCTGCTACAAAAATTGAATACCTGTTAATAGCTATAGGCTTTCTGAAATAGATGGATTCAACAAATGCATTGCCGTACCCTTCATATGCGGACGGATAGGTTATAAGATCTGCATGCTGATACACGTCCCACAATGTGTATGTCTTCCTCCCGTTTTCGTCAAAACCCCTTTTTGACCCGATCCTGTCGGATATTATTTTAAGATCAACATTTATTAATTTCACAAACTCTTCAATGCGCATTAAATAATCTTGCCCTTCATCTCCTGCTTTGTGACTTATCACAAGAGAAGCCTTTGGATGATCAAGTCTTTTTACAAGTTCTGCAGAGGTTTCGATTCCCTTTCTTGAAACAACCCTTGTTGGTTGAAGCACCAAAAGAGAGTCTTCATCAAGGCCGATTTCCTTTTTTAAATCACGATTATAATCGTCTATTTGTGGGGGGAGAACTTTAAAGTCGACAACATTTGGAATTAATGTCCAGCTGGCTCCTGTAAAGCTGCCGAACTTTTGTCCTGCTATGGAATTAATTACCACATGTTGTATCTTTGGATGAACCGGTGGAAATGCGGCTCTTAAATAGTCTGTAGAAAGCGGACTGTAGAATCTTTCCCTTTCCCAGAAAAAGTCATGATGATGAGCTATTGTGGGTATTTCTGTTTCAATTATAAATTCTGTTATCGCAAGGCCGAGCGGGATATTTACAGGAATCGCCAGAGCATTTTCTACAACCAGGATTTCGAACCCAAAATTTGAATGAAATTTTGCAATCTCAATTTTCAGCTCTTCTTTAAGCTGCTGAATTCTTCTGCTGATTTCAGGGGTACGTTTTTTTTTTATTAAAATAGCCTGTTGTACTTCAACGATCTCTTCGTGATTAAAGAATGCTTTAGGCGCAAGATGAGAGATTGCGGGATCGGTGTCAAGCATTCCTGCCATAAAATATACAGGACAGCCCTTTGAGGTAAGCATTTCAGCCCATTTTTTCGTTTCAAGCGAAACCCCGTCTAACCCGGCAAATCTTGTAGAAATAAAACCGAATGAAGGTTTTCTACGATCCCAAATGTTCATAACGAGTTCTTTTGTATGAATAATAGAAACAGATTAGGATTTGTCTCCTTCATCAATTTGTTCGTTCTTTTTTTCCTCGTTTTCTGATGAGGCGCCCTTGAAGTTCCTTATGGCCTTGCCCACACCTGCTCCAATTTCAGGAAGTTTACCGGCTCCAAAAATTATCAGAATGATAACGAGAATAATGATTAGTTCCGGCATGCCGATTCCAAACATATAATCCTCCTATTTGTTTAGTCTAATTAAGCTTCTTTGCATAACACCCATAATGTCATTGCGAGCGAAGCTAAACAATCTTTAACTCATCGTAATGATAAGAGATTGTATCGTCGGTTCCCTCATGCAACAACTAAAACAGCGGTTAATATTATTTTCTTGCCTGTGCCTGTGAAAGATAACACCAGCTTGTTTATGTGTCAATCATTTACAGTCATTTATAGTCATCTATCTATAATGTTTCAGCGAAAAGTTTGACAAATTGAACGCGCTGATTTAATATATAATATAAAGTTTTTTTAATACGTCTGCTTTTCCACCCTTTTCATGGGGGCGAAACGGCTTCGACGGGGATGAGGAAGCTAAGGTTGCATATCGAGCTCCTGTCAGCTCGTAAAAATGACGGGGATTTAAAATAATCGCAGATGATTATAATTACGCTTTAGCCGCTTAGACGGCTAACGTCCTGCTGGATTATTCCTGCGCATCCGGCAAGGGCGCCGATTAGTAGGATAGCCGTCCGGATTTCCTGTTAAAGGATTGGCGAAATTTTACAGGATAGCCTTTCAAGTAGCCTGCCCGAGGGGGACTTGAAAAGGCGAAAGCTAAAGCTTGGGCTAAATATGTAGATGCCTTTGTGGAATATTTTCGGACGCGGGTTCGACTCCCGCCGCCTCCACCACGCTTCGCCCTTCGGGCTTCGCGTGGCAGGCCTGGCCTGCGTAGTTCGACAGAACGAAGCGGGGTCCTCAGCAACCATTTCGCTTATGATCCGAGAAATATAATGTACTATGTCTATATGCTCCACAGCATACCGAACCCAAATCAAACTTATATCGGATTCACCAAAAATCTCAAAACCCGCTTAGCTTCTCACAATAGCGGCCAATCATCTCACACAGCTAAATTTAAGCCCTGGGAATTAATCACTTATCTTGCATTCAGCAACCGATCCAAAGCCTTGTCGTTTGAAAAATATCTAAAATCCCATTCCGGAAAAGCTTTCGCAAATAAACGGCTTTGGTAATATTAAAACTTCTTCCGGTCGGGCCTTTGTTAAAAAAAGGCTTTGAGCATCCAAAATCAAACTAATTTTTGACAGTTTGATTAGGATGCTCCTACAAGCCTGTCCAATAATGCCCTGCTGATTATGTGAGAAGGAAGCAAGTATCCCGCCACGCGGGTCTGTGGCTCGGAATTAAAATGATAAAAAGTAAAACCATTCAAAGCGCAGCAGCTTTTAGCCGTCAGACTCAAATGACTTGTTGAACGAAGCCGCTACGCGGCAGAAAAACAATCAAAAATAGTGTATAACTC
>JACNLL010000024.1 GCA_014381545.1 Candidatus Desulfaltia bathyphila | reverse complement strand
TCCAACCTTGTATCAAAGAAAATCGATAACGCAACCGAAGATGATATTAAAACAGGCTTGGACATTCTTTTTGAATACACGGAAAAAGAGCACGCCTTTACAGACAATGAAGTCTCCAAGATAGTCGAAGCCATTTCAGAACTGAAAATTCTAGATCCTGCCTGCGGTTCAGGAGCATTTCCTATGGGCATACTCCACAAACTTGTCTTTATCTTAAACAAGATTGATGAGGACAATAAAAAATGGAGAGAGTTGCAAAAACAGAGAGCTGTTAAAGAGACTGAAAAAGCCTATAGCGTAGGGGATAAGGAGGAGAGACACCAAAGGCTTAAAGAAATTGAAGAAGCGTTTGATTTTAATACGTCCGACTATGGCAGAAAACTATTTCTGATAGAAAACTCCATCTATGGCGTTGACATACAACCGATTGCGGTTCAGATTGCCAAACTCCGTTTTTTTATATCTCTAATAGTTGACCAAAATATTGATGAAGATAAGGAAAATCTGGGAATTTTGCCGCTACCGAATCTTGAGACCAAGTTTGTTGCGGCCAATACGTTGATAGGAATTGATAAAAAAGGGCAATTAGAGCTTAATTTCCAGAACCCCGAGATTGATAAGAAAGAAAAGGAATTATCCAAAGTGCGGGAACTACACTTTTTAGCCCGTACTCCAAAAACCAAGGAAAAATACAGAGAGAAAGATAAAGGTTTAAGAAATGAAATCGCTGTACTTTTAGAAAAGGATGGTTTCGCCTCGGATGTAACCAAAAAGCTGGCCCACTGGAATCCCTATGATCAAAATACGTCTGCTGGGTTTTTTGATATGGAGTGGATGTTTGGTATAAAGGATGGGTTTGTTGTTGTTATTGGGAACCCGCCGTATGTACGTGTTGATGATATTCCAAAATCTCTTAAGCCTTTATATAAATCATTTTACAATACTTCTGTCGGCAAATATGATTTATATTACCTTTTCTTTGAATGTGGAATCAATTATTTGTCCCAAAAAGGAATTTTAGCTTATATTACGCCAAATAAATTTTGTGCTGCTAATTCTGGAGTTGCTTTGCGAAATTTAATTTTTAATAAGTTTGATAATGGAGAAATTCTTAGCACTTCGAGGCTTAAGGTTTTTGAAGAGGTTTCAAATTATCCTGTCATTTCAATTTTTCGTACTATGTCAAATAAGAATATTTTTTCAATAAGACAGGCTTTATCTATCAATGAACTTTCCACTCCAACAAGAAATAGTTACGAACTTAATAATCATATTTTATCTGTTCTCCCAGAAAAAATAATTCCGATTAATGTATCGCAAAAAAAGATTGATTTATCTGTAAGTTTGTTAAGCAAGTTTAATGTATTAGGAAATTATTTGAGTATTTCTGAAGGTCTTCGTATTCCTAAGAGCTATGAGTCAGAAAAAAAAGCAGATAATAAAATTGTAAAACAGTACCAATTTAATAAATGGTCTATGATTGAAGACGCGACATACATAACAAATAAAGATTTGCTAAAAGTAATATCTAAAACATCATCACGCTATCAAAAAATTATATCTGATAAAATACTAATCGCCGAAGATGCATTAAGCATCAATGCTACAATTGACTACAAAAAATATATCCCTCAGGGTGGTATTTATTTTGGAGCTTTGATTAACGATACATACGATATAAAAGTTATTTTATCCCTTTTAAATTCTACTGTTTTGTCATTTATTTATGAAATACTTTTTGGTGGAATGCATATGGGAGGGGGGTATCTTAGGTATAGAAAAAAATTCTTGGAGCAACTTCCTATATCAAAGAGCATCAAATCTGAGCAAAAATTTATTAGATTATTTGCCGAAAAAATCCTCAATGCTAAAAAAACGAACCACACATCCGACACAACCACTCTCGAAGCAGAAATTGACGGCCGCGTCGCCCATCTTTACAATCTAACAGAAGAAGAATACTCGCTGATTTTAAAAGAGTCAAACTGCACTGATCCATTTCGTATGGCAGCGCAAAATATTTACCGCGATATTGCCAGGGGAAAAATTAAATGACTTGTTGAGGTTGATTGATATGCAATTATCAAAACTCAGAATCGAGAATTTTCGTTCCTTTAAAGTCGTGTAGTGTACATTCCATGCACCATCACCAGCTGCCGCCAAATAATGCAAATTTCTGTATACGGTGGGCGATGATAAGACGGTCTACAACAGAACAATTTTGATAGGATTTGCTACAATGGTTAACAAGCCCCTTCAATTAGTTGACTTTATTAACTTTGACGGCATTCTTACCCCAGGCTTGATCCCAATTGGCAGTGCCGCTGATACAATTGGCCTTAGCATCGATGAGAAAGCTGCGGTCTTCGATGCCGAGTCGTTTAAACACATAAATTTCGTATTCTTTCGCCGTTTTTCAGATGGCCGGTCATCTCAAATTTTGGCTTACGTTGTCGATAACTCTGACGAACGGCTTGACGAAAAGGCATTAGCCGAACTTCACTTACAGGTTTGGCTTCATGGTACGGCGCCATTGCTTTATATCGCCTGGCCAAGTCGAATTGATGTGTTGACATGCGCGCGAGGACCGGATTTCTGGAAAGCTGATAAGCAGGAATGCCAGTATAACCCCGCGCAAAAAATTGAAGCTGGAAAGTAGGGGACGTTCTTCAGAAAGTAGGGGACGTTCTTCAGTTTATAAGTTGCCAGCGTATGATGGAGTATCGTGTGGAAATAAGCAATCCAGGTCGCCTTCAAACACGATACCGACCCGGAATTGCCGGAAGACCAGAACACCAAGCTGGTGGTGGACGGCAAAATCCGGCAGGACGCCGAAGGTACATGAGCGTGAAAAAGTGCCTGATGCAGAAGTTGCTGACTTGGGAAGTAAGAATGAAAATGTGAGGTTGGCATGAATACAATTATAAATATTTACTGTGATGAAAGTTGCCATCTGCCCAATGATGGACAGAACGCCATGGTTCTCGGTGCGCTCTGGTGTTTCAGAGTTAAAGCCGGAAAGCACAACCAGTCCATTGCCGAGCTGAAGGCGAAACATCACCTTTCCCCATTTTTCGAGATCAAGTGGACAAAGGTTTCTCCTGGAAAACTGGATTTTTACAGGGACCTGCTCAACTATTTTTTTGACAGCAGGGCCATGGGATTCCGTGGATGGGTTGTTCCAGACAAATCAATATTATCCCACAAAGCTCATAACCAAACCCATGATGAATGGTACTACAAGATGTATTTCTATCTTTTGCGGAATTTGATCTCTACAAGCAGGAAATACCATATCTATCTTGATATCAAGGATACGCGCAGCAGGATGAAACTGCATAAGCTGAAGGAAGTGCTGAGCAATGCGAATTATGATTTTTCCAGGGAAATCATTGAACGAATTCAGCATGTTCATTCACATGATATTGGTCTTATGCAATTGGCGGACATCCTCATCGGCGCTGTTTCCTATCATGCCCGTGGTCTTTCGAGTAGCGCGGCCAAGAATGAAATAGTTCAGATTATCAAGGATAAAACAGGGTTAAGTCTTACCCGCAATACCCTGCCAACCGAGCGTAAGTTCAATCTCTGTATCTGGCGCCCAGACAGCGGGGGTTTTGAAAATGCCTGAGTGGTTGCCGGAAAAAACCAATATCAATCCTTGGACAGAGGACACGTATGAAATGCTATATGAAATATTTTGCCGGGATATTCGTGATTATGATCTCCGGTATATCGGCAATAATGTCTGGATTTTCCCGGATATTGAAGACGGGAAAGAAAAGGTTTTCTGGCACTTGACTACCCGTAGTGGCGAACGAAAAAAGATTCCACGCCGGAAACGGAAATTTTATCCAGAGGGCCAGACGGATACCGAAACAGAAAGACTGCCGGACCTGCGCCGATGCGAGCGGCTGCCATGGGTCAAACCTTTGATTGAACATCCGTCGGAGTCGGAAGTCCTTGCCTGGGATTATGAAGAGGGCGACCAGACAATAAAGACCTATGTCTGGATCAAGGATTACGATTTTGTCGTGATCATGAAAAAGTATCCCGACGAGAAGCGGCGGCTGATTACCTCGTTTTATATAGATACATACAAGCGAAATAACTTTGAAAGAAAATATGCGAACCGTATCAAATAAGAAAGGTCTGCTCGGACGGCAGACCCATCTCCTTCGGCTCTTACACCCAAAATAGGATGGCCAATGAGTATATTTATACTATTACTATCGGCCACCATTTGTCAAGCCTTAAGAAAAAAGGTGGCGTAGGGGTAACGTCCATAAGGGGGAAAGCAGGAGGACATTCTATATTCCTTATAACAATAAAACTGGGTATGCACTTAACTCAAGCTGTTTGCCTTTAACTATTTGAATTCAAAAAGTATTTGGACATTTCTTGAATAAAAACGAGAAAACTGGAAATTCTTATATATTCAAGTAGATACCTGCTTTAAACTTGAGTTAAGTGCATACCCAGTAACAATAAATTTTTAATGGTTGTAATATCAATTGGTTAGGATGTCCTGCATCTTTTAAGCGCACTCCACCTGTTAGGGGCTTGCGGGACATTCATTGGATTATTGGTTTACAATTTCATGGCGGGCTTGCGGGCGGGCTTGCGGTACATTAGTTTATAAGTTGACGTGGTAATTGAACTGAAGAACGTTGGAGATGAGTTTTCAGAGGGGGTAAGGAACGATTATGAACCAGGAAAATGTCGCAATCATGAAAGAGTTAAAGGAGAGATTGCAAAGGAAATTTAGCTTTATCTCGAAGGTAATACTGTTTGGTTCTCAGGCCACAGGGTGCCCACCGGGACGCCCATGATTTTATGCGTTTCTCAGGGACTTGCGGGATATCCATAAATAAATTTAAACTCGTTCTTCAAAAATGGGTTCTGCACGAAAGGGATTCATGCACATCGAAACCGACATCGAGCGAGTGCGCGAGCTTGCTGAGGCCAAAGAAGACCAGAATTGGCGCTTCCGGACGTTTCTCAAGGGCATCGATCTGTCTGTCAAGGAACTGGACAGCATTGCTCACCGGCACTACAAAGACATCGCCCGGCAGATAGACTGTGGTACCTGCGCGAATTGCTGCAAGGAAGTCTCACCGAAGCTTTCGGAAGAGGATGTAACACGGCTGGCGAGTTGCCTCGGGATCTCGCCTTCGGAACTGACCGCCACGCACCTCCGAACGAACGAAGACGAGGATGCATACTGCTTCCGGCAGAAGCCGTGCCCCTTTCTCCGAAACAACCGCTGCACGGTCTACGATGCACGTCCTGATGACTGCCGTTCGTTCCCGCACTTGCACAAGGACGAGTTCGTCTTCAGACTCATCCAGGTGGTGAACAATTGCTCAGTTTGCCCGATCGTCTACAACGTGTTCGAGCGGCTCAAAGAGGAACTGTAGCACTCTAAGAGGATTTAGGGCCAGAACTTAGGGGCTCTTTACATTTACAGGTTTGAAATTAGGCGGGATTGGGGTCTACGTTTGACCCTTGTTGATTAGTCAAGATTATAGAAGTTTAAGAATAAAGATAAAAAATCAGAAGAAATATTGAAATAAGAGAAAACAGATTGCTCATGGGTCAAACATAAACCTGACCCCTTATCTATGGAAAAAAACTAAACTATTTGACTGGATAGGCAGGATTAGAAGAATAAATGAACTCAAGCCTTTACATTGTCGCTGGTCCAAATGGCGCTGGCAAAACAACCTTTGCGAGAGAATTTCTTCCTAATTACGTTGAATGCCTGGAGTTTGTAAATGCCGATTTAATCGCAAGCGGTCTTTCACCGTTTTCACCTGAACACGCAGCCATCAGAGCAGGCAGACTCATGTTGGAGCGGATTCATTTCCTGGCTGACCGCGGGACAGATTTTGGCTTTGAAACTACGCTATCCGGTAAAGGCTATGTGCGCCTTCTCAAGGACTTGAAAAACCGGGGTTACAAAGTTTACCTTTATTTCCTTTGGATTGATAATGTCGATATTGCTCTTGAGCGTGTTGCTGATCGGGTTCGAAGGGGAGGTCACAATGTTCCGGAAGAAATCGTACGACGTCGTTTTAACAGAGGGCTTCCAAATCTCTTCAATCTTTATCGTCCGATCCTGGACTTCTGGGCTATATTTGACAATTCAACACATCACCCTGTTAAGGTTGCCTGCGAAGAAGATGGACACCTGGAAGTTTTTGATTCAGTTCTATTCTCAAAATTATCTGAAGATATGGTGAAATCATGAAAGATAAGAAATTAGACAAAAACCTGTCTGATAAAGCAATGGCATTTCGTGCCGAAGAAGCGTTAAAAAAAGCTGTAGCCCGTACAATTGCAGATCACAAACGCACTGGGGATCCAATTGTAATCTGGCAGGATGGCAAAGTTGTAAAAGTTCCGGCAGACCAGATCGAAGTCCATGAGACTGAAGCCAAATATGTAAATCCCAAAGAAAAGAGCAAATAACCATGCCAGGGGCAACTTACGGGACATCTTATATCCCTTCTGTTAAGCGTAAAGTGTGCGTTTCCAATAAACAAATTAATTATGAAATTATATCTGCAATAACAGACCGCGTCCCCAGGATTTATTTATCTTAGATGAATGATTATGAAAATATACCTGATGAGCAGCTGGTTCAACTTTCACTCAAGGACCAGGATTGTTTTTATTACCTGATGAAAAGATATGAAATAAAGCTATTACGTTATATTAAACGGCTTACAACAGTCAGCCAGGAGGAAGCGGAAGACATAATTCAAGAAATATTTATAAAGGTATATCGAAACCTTAACGGCTTTAATCGCAAGCTGAAATTTTCAAGCTGGATTTATCGAATAGCTCGCAATGAAATTATTAATCAATACCGTAAAACCAAACTCCGCTTAGCAATGACACCTTTAAATATTGAAGATGAAGAAAATCTGATTGACTCTATTAATGATACGATTGAAATTAACGAAGCATACGAAAACCTTGAAAATGCTGAAAGGGTGAGGAAAGCGCTTTCGGAGCTTCCGGATAAATATCGTGAGATACTTATTCTTCGGTATCTTGAAGATAAAACCTATGATGAGATAAGCGATATTTTGCGTAAGCCGCCAGGAACCGTGGCAACACAAATTAATAGAGCAAAAGCAAGTTTCAAGAAAATAGCCGGGCGTCATCAACTTGATAAAGGGATAGTTAAATAAACAACACTTTACGATGTTTGTAAGATAACATTATGGCTGATATAAGCAAAGATATTCTACAAAAAATTAAGAAAGATGAAGTGCGTCCATATTCTAAACAGTACTTCCTGCTCAAGCGTTCTGTGATATGGACGGTATTTGGCCTGTCGATTTTACTTGGAAGTATTGCCAGCGCTATTGCTCTATTTCAATTAAGATATGCTGAATGGGATTTGTATAAGCACTTAAGCCACAGCCTGGCAGAGTTTGCGCTATTGGTGATCCCATTTTTCTGGCTGATCTTTTTGTTAGGATTTACAGGGTTTGCCTATTATTATTTTCGACGCACCGAACAGGGATACCGGTATGCTGCAGTATGGGTAATATTGTCAAGCATTGCCCTTTCAATTATTGGCGGCGGGCTTTTATACTCAACCGGCTTGTCTGAGAAACTGGAAAGTGTATTTCAAGAAAATCTGCCTTTTTACAGAGAACTTCAGGAGCGCAAACAAAAAGTATGGATGTCACCCGGGCAGGGGCTGCTTGCTGGAAAGATTGTCAAAATAATTTCTGAGCAAAAGATACAGATTGAGGATTTGCAGGGGAATATTTGGGTGATTGATATTACTGATACTATATGGCGAGGCCGACTCAGACCTTCTGAAGATTTAAAGATAAAGATTCTTGGAGAGATGAAAGGGCAAAACCGATTTGTCGCAAATGAAATTCGGCCATGGAAAGGACGAAGAGGTCAAGGCAAAAAGCGTCATAATCTCTATAGGAAAGGGAGGACTAAATGAAATTTTAAGAGCGAAATAATTAATTTTTTGCTTTCTAAAACGGCACCAGACTTCTGGAATTAGAATGTGATAGCTGAGTAAATATTATTTCATAGAGTCTTAGCTTCCCTGTGCCTTTCCATAAAGGTTCATTAGGCTTGGTTGTCTATCAAGCCCTCATAATCGTATTTCGCTCTTAAAATTTATTTAGTTTCTCCTTTCTTATATTGAACAAGGAAGCTTTGATGTTCTCTTTAAAAGATAATTTGAGCGCAAAATTAGAGTGTTACGAAGCCATCAAAAATAAGTGAAAGAAAAATTGCCTCGCAATTGTATTAGTAAGTGAAAGGTTGGTAAACATTCTAATACAATAAGGAGGAAAGAAAAATGAAAAATTTATTTAAAGTATCTGTTCTTTGCTTATGTCTGCTGACGGCTGTCTCTTTTGCATACGCCGGCAATGGCAAAGGCGCTCAAGATGGAAGTGGTCCAAAGAATACAGCAGCCCAAAGAGGGCCTAATTATGTGGATCAAAATGGGGATGGAATTTGTGATAATATTGGCGCCAGGATTGGCAGGCGCGGCAGGGGCTACGGCGCCGGCAGCCAGGCCAGAGCCAAAGGCTTTCGTAGAGGCCTCAGAGATGGAAGAGGCCCAATCAACAGAGCGGGCGTAGCAAAGCCTAACTATGTGGATGCAGATGGTGACGGAATCTGTGATAATTTCCAGACCAAATTTCCCTCAAAAAGTAAAGCAGCCTTGCCATAACTTGTGGCAGGGCTGCTTTGCATGAGAATAGAATTGTAGAATAAAAAGGGAGCCTTACCCCTGTCGGATTATTAGGCTCCCCCCGGAAATCTTTACCAGGACTAAGCATCAGGAGGTGATGTCTGTTGTGGCAAAGAATGAGTATCTGTTATTTATTGCCCCTTTACTTATTATTCCGGATGATCTTTGCTCACGATCTTGGCGTCTTCAGTATGGCAACCACGACAGTCCATCAGGCTGAGGGTGTTTTCCTGCGATTCTTCGGCTGTCTTTTTCCCGCGATAAGAGTGACAGTCTATACACCCTTTAGACTCTGTTCCTGCAAACCAATCTGTTGCTTTAAACTTACCCTGAACAAAATCATTGACAAGCTCGGCGCACTTTCGAGCAGTATCTGAGGCTACTTTGGCGCAGCGGTCTTTTTTTAAAGGCGCCGAGTGTGGAGGCTCGCCTTTATCGTTGTAACTTATGCCTGCTTCGGAGAGCCATTTGCTGATCGAGACGTGGCATAGTGGCGAATCAGATGTCGTATGAGCAAGCACCTTGTTGTCTGGGACTGGAGTATAATGTGGCTTCCAACCACCTTCTTTGTATATATCCCAAACATTTCCGGTTGGAAACTCAGTTGTACTATACCATCCCATAATCTCATTTCCCAGTTTTCCGTGCAGTTTCATCATATTCAATACAGATAAGCAACCAGTCAGAGTACCGCAGAGAGTGCCCCACATTTGAATGCCTCCAGCGCCAAAGGAAAATATCTGGGCTGGTATTTTGTACCATTCGCTGCCAGCGCCACTATTAGGCATTATTGCTTTCATTGCTTCAATCAACCCGGAAGCAACTGCGTACATTCAGCCTCCGCCGGGGAGTTTGCTTCCGTCGGGTTTTTTCCCAAAGTATCCTTCGTAAGTAATTTTTGAGACCATATCAATATCCATTAGTTTCTTCCGCGTAGGTCTTGCAAACGGATATGGGAGTTCCTTTGCCTTGGCTATGGCTGTGCCTGGGCTGACAAGGGAGCCCACACCAAGGCCGACCGCCAGGGCTCCGGCCCCAACGACACCAGTGCTGCCCTTCAAAAAGTTTCTTCGTGATATTATTCTTGATTCTTCCATAAAACCCTTCCTCCTTACTATTAAGTTATAACAGATCCTTTTTATGTCTTTGCCTTTTTTGTCTATCTGAACCTATTTCCCCAACTTTTACACCAAAATAATATTTCAATTTGGATTTTTTCGGAAAAGAAGTCAAATCAGTAAATATTATATGCAGATAAATATTTCTTATGGCTATATAGCTATTTAATTAAACAGTAGAATTCTCCAGGGGAAGGTTGTCTGGATATTGTTAAACAGGGGCAGGTTGTATTTAAATTTTTATGATATCATTAATTTTTATACGCTGATAATATTTTTTAATACCTCCAAACAAAGAAATTTATGTTATAAAAAACTCGACTTGTTATTATTGAGACGCTCGTCTAAGTACGATTGTAATAGGACAGTATGAAAGCTTTGCATAACACCAATATCGTCATTGCGAGCGACACGCGGCGCAAGCGCCTGCGCTGCGCGAGTGAAGCAATCTTACAACATGTTAACAATCCACAAGATTGCCGCGGCACTTTGTGCCTCGCAATGACCGGAACTGGGTAAAAGCTGGGGTTTTGCAAAGGTCTTAGTATAAACATCAGGTTACGCTTAGATATGAAAAGAAGAGAGTTTTTTAAAAACTTAGCCCACGGCTTATTTTCTTTTTTTGGTGTTGGATTAATTGTTTACCCAATCCTGCGATTTCTTTCCCACGCCAAGGAAACAATAAAAACGGTAATTTTTCATCCTTCTGAAACCTTGCTTAAGATTAACTATAAACAGGGTGTTTATTTGAAAAGAAAAGAGAACGGCTCTGAGGCTATTTCTGCCAAGTGTACACATTTAGGGTGCACTGTTGCCTATAACGAGAGAAAGAGTGAATTTCACTGTCCCTGTCACGGAAGTATATACGACAAAAATGGCAAAAGGTTGTCCGGGCCGGCAAAAAAATCTCTTTCCCTGCTTCCTGTCAGAAAAGAGAAAAACGGCGATTTGATAATAACACTGAAAGAGTAGAACAATGGAGAGTCTGCCGTTGATGGGCATTAATCATAAGATGTCTTTCTGCATACCGCGGATAAGTCTATCCGCATTGCTCGTATGCTTCATCTCCGGGATAATTTTGACCTGTCAATATTATCCATTTGGAAACGTGTTCAGGAACGTGGAGGAGATTACAACGGTTATCCCGTATGGCTTTTTTTTTAGAAGATTGCACTATGCTTCCGGCCAGTTGTTTGTCATTTTGATGTTGATCCACATTGTTGATCACTTTATGAAACGCCGCTACAAAGGCTTTTCGGTCGGGAAATGGGCAGGCCTTGTCATTCCTCTGATCATCTGTTTCTTTATACTTTTTACAGGATATATCCTCAAAGGTGACAAAGAAGGAATATATGCAGGGAATATCTTTTATAACATACTGAAAGAGATTCCGGTTGCTGGAGAAACCATTACAAGATTTGTCATAAGACCGGGTGAAATGTTTTTCTGGCTACCCTATCTTTATCACGTCTTTTTTTTACCAATATTACTTATATTTCTTATCCGTGACCACATTAACAACTGGTTCTCCCAGGCCGGATTTCTCCTTTTTACAACAGCGGGTTTGTTCATATATTCTTTGCTTGTAAGAATGCCCATGGATATTCCGCCCCATGCCAAAATCGAACTCGTAAAGGGGCCATGGTTTTTTCTGGGAATACAGGTATGCCTTGGCGTGCTCCCGCCCATTGTTGCCGGAATTGCCGCACCTCTTATTTTCTTTGCCATCCTTTTACTTCTTCCCGGGCTGAAGGGCCATCTGCAGAAGGCAGTTCACTATGGAATTATATTTCTCTCTCTCTTTTACACCTTTCTTGTTATCTTTGGTTATTTCTTCATAAAGCATAGCTGGGTCTTATCACGATGAAGAGAATCCTTATCCTTATCATACTCAGCTTGACGACTGTTCTGATCTACCAGGAAAATCGGCGCTCAAAAATCCTTCCTCTGCCCACCGAAGGTTGTTTATCCTGTCATAAAAGTGTAAGTGATCCGGACACCTCGCACCCCATCTCTGCCTTTGGCTGTTACAGCTGTCATATGGGGAATCCATATTCCCTTGATAAGGAGAGGGGACATCTTACGATGGTCAAAAATCCTGGGGATCTCTCGGTTGTGGGCAGCACATGCGGGCAGGCAAAATGCCATCCCGATATTGTTCCCCGTGTAAAAAAGAGCATCATGGCCACAAACAGAGGGATCATAAAGACCCTTGAATATCGGTGGGAAAAGATCGAAAACTCAAATAAAGATGTGGAATATCTTATGGCAAAAGAAAATGCAGGGGGACTTGCCATAGATCAATATAGAAAAATGTGCGGCGGGTGCCACCTGTGGAAAAAAAGAGGGGACCGCCAGGGCGAGATCGGCAAAAGAGGGGGCGGATGTTCTGATTGTCATATCATTGACAAAGACAGGAAAGAGCCAATCGATGTTACAAAATTTCAACATCCGGAAATTACAACACGGATTCCTTCAGAAAACTGTGTTAAGTGTCATAACCGATCGGCAAGAATGGGTTTGTCTTATTTCGGAAAATTTGAATCCGAAGGCTACGGAACGCCTTTTGACGGGTGGGAGTTAAATCAAAGAAGATTGTCAGGGGGTAGATTTTACCTTAATCTTCCGGCCGACATTCATTATGCAAAGGCCGATATGACCTGTATAGACTGTCACACGGAAACGGGTGTCATGGGAGACGGCACGCGGCACGAATACATGGAAGGCCAGGTGGACATCACCTGCCGATCCTGCCACGATCCTTTGTTTACTTCTGTAAAAGAGGCGGGGGAGGCGGGAGATCTGGCAGTGAAACTGGCGTTTTTAAACAAGAAAATCGATATCCCGCAGGAAGCGAAGGTCGGCAGGTCAAAAAAAGGGAAACCCATGTACAACCTGCAAAAGAGGGGCGATCAGATTGTATTCTATCGAAAAAAAGACGGCGCACCAATAGAACTTAAAATCTTTCCTGAAAAAAAGCCGCACCATTCCATGGCAGGGCATGAGCGTCTTAGCTGTCAGTCCTGCCATAGCGCATGGATACCGCAGTGCTACGGATGTCACATTACCTATCGAAAAGATCTTGTGCAGAAAGATTGGCTCAGTGGGGAAAAAACACCAGGACAATTTAGAGAATCCCGTTCTTATATCCGCTTTTCAAAGCCTACCCTGGGAATAAATGCTTCAGGCATGGTCGCCCCTTTTTCACCATGCCAGGTCTTTGTTTCAGTGTTTGATCGGAAAGGAGACTATGTCCACGAGGAATCACTCAATACCCTTACCATGACATCCTTTGATCCTCATACCACTCAAAAAGGATCCCGCACTTGCCACGATTGCCATGGCGATCCCAAATCTCTGGGGTTTGGTGAAGGAATCCTTTATAAGAAAGAAAAAGAATGGCGGTTCAGGCCCACTTACGATGCCCAATCTTCAGGGATGGGGATCGACTTTCCACTCGATGCCTTTGTGGACATTAATGGCAAACCTGCTCAACTTACCTCCCGTAAAGGTGCAAGACCGTTTAATCAAGAGGAAATAGGAAAGATACTGGACGTAGATGGCTGTTTCCCCTGCCATGTTCGTTATGAAGATAAAATCTATGAAGATTTTAAACAAAGCAGAAGGCGTTTTGAAACTGAAAAGGATCTCCCATGCTGGGAAACAGCCCGAAGATATACCCCATAGTTTGCCTGTTTTTTACACTTATTGCCTGCTCCGGCCCCAAACCGCCTGAGGCAATAAACTACAAACATTGTGCAGCTTGCCATAAAGGGATTGAAAGCATAAGCCGCAACCATGAATTTGAATGCAAAATTTGCCATCTGCAACCCGCCCGCCAGACAATGCCGTTTTTAGAGGAGCACGAGTCTATTATAAGAAACCCCTCTGATCCCAGGTGGGTTTCTCTCTTTTGCGGCAAATGCCACGAAAAAGAAATCAAACAGGTACAAACATCGCTACATTCGACTATGGCTGGGATTATAAATCAGACACGGTACCTCTGGGGCGCCCAGGATGTTGCGTTTCCACCGATCTACAGCGCCAACCATGCTCTTAAACCCCTGCCCGAGTCTCCCCTCCACCCTGAGAGCCCTGCCGAACTGGTTGATGATTTTTTGCGAAGGAAATGTCTGCGCTGTCATCTCCATACCAAGGGGCCTGAAGCCAAAGGGCTTTACCGTGCCACAGGCTGCGCTGCCTGCCATATGATATACAACAACAAAGGCCTGTATGAAGGAACGGATAAAGCGATTGACAAACATAAGCCATCCTACCCCATGGTTCACAGGTTTACAAAACAGATTCCTGACATGCAATGTCTTCACTGCCACAACCAGAACCATGTGGGTGCTGACTATGAAGGCCTTTTTGAACACGACTATAGTAAGACTTACCGGTCCCGCACAACAGGGGGCGCTCCTCTGCCCGTGATATACGGACTCGATCAGCACCATCTGGCCCGGGATGTCCATGCGGAAAAGGGATTATGGTGCATCGACTGTCACAGCCGGAAGGAAATCATGGGAGACGGGAAGCTGAGGGGTTATGCTCTTGCCGTACCCATGATCAAATGCAAAGACTGCCATGCCGGCTTCTTTGAGCCGGCGCCCAATCCATCCCTGAAAGGTATAACGGAGCACGATGGCAGGTTCTATTTTCATTCAAGTTATACGGGTAAAACTTATCCTTTGACGCTCTTTTCAAAGGAGACCCTGAGTCATTCCGTATCACTCCACCAGAGGGTTCGATGCAGCGCCTGCCATGCTCAGTGGTCTTTTCAGGATTACGGACTGAGTGTAATCAGGGAAGACTATGCAGATTACATCAAGTGGAGGAAATTGACAGATCAGGGAGATCCGTACCTGAAAGACTTTCTGGATGAGCAGCTCGGTCGGGAAAAAATAGATCCGCCGGCTTCACCGGACTGGCTTGACAGCAGACTAAAAAAGGGGGCGTGGTACACAGGGTGGCGGTTCAGGCGCTGGGAGTGGATGCCGCTCGGGATGGACCAGAATCAGAAATACTCGATCTTACGACCCAAGTATCAGTATTTTATATCTTATGTGGATGCAACAGGATATGTTGTCCTGGATAATGTAGTTCCGCAGCGAGGAGATGATAGTGACCTGGGTTGGACTTTTATGCCCTATGTGCCTCACACAACCTCACCAGTTGGGCGTAGTTGTGAGTCCTGCCACTTGAATAATATAGCGGCGGGAATTGGTGTTTTTGACGGTTCAACCATCGACACACAACTCACTATCCCTTCCACACCTGTGTTCCCTTCTATGACTCTCATGAGCAACGAGGCGCAAAAAAGACTCCTTTTAAGAAAATAAGAAAGGCGTGCCATTTCAGAGCACGCCTTTCTCTAATGACTTACCTGGTTACTTTTTAGCAACCCTCATCTTCTTCTTGTTGTGCTGCTCCTCCTCCGCTTACTCCGCGCTTTTTTAATTCCTGGAGTTCTTTTTGCACAGCCTTCATCTTTTTCTCTAATACAAATATTTTCTTAATATGGATCCATTGCTCGTTTTCAGCAGGCAAAGTCTCTTTCATCCCCCAGACTCTCCAGCCATCGTCATAGTACCCGAAGTCGTAGCCCAATAAATCCAGCGCCAAA
Organism: Candidatus Desulfaltia bathyphila; assembly: GCA_014381545.1. GTDB lineage: Bacteria > Desulfobacterota > Desulfobacteria > Desulfobacterales > ETH-SRB1 > Desulfaltia > Desulfaltia bathyphila. The sequence goes on along the minus strand of JACNLL010000024.1, from coordinate 46,235 downwards.
TAGACAAAGCTGACCCTGCAGCCCCTCTGGCAATACACAACAACAGGCTTGTCTTTAGGGATATCCTTGTACATCTTCTTCATTTTTGAGGTTGAAATAAGGGTGCCATCTTTTTTAATCAGACCGTAAACAGGTATGTGGACAGCGCCCGGTATGCGGCCGGCCCTCACGGAAAGAAACTTAGTGCCTTCCCACTCTGCAACGGAACGACAATCGAGTATTGTGATACTACCGGGATTTTGCACAAAGTCGTACATTTCTTGGGTGGTCACATACATATCATGATCGACGTTTTTGGCCTTAAAGTTAACCGCCTTTGCTTTGTTGACCCTGGTTTCCCTCTTACCGCGTTTGGATAGCCATTTTTCCCAGCCGCCATCAAGATAATATACATTTTCGAGACCTAAGTACTCGAACACCATCATGATAACTGCGCCGTGGTAGTCGCCCTTTTTGCCATAAACGATTATACCTTTATCATAGTTGAACCCTACCGCACCAAAAAGATTTTCCAGTTTTTTTACCGGAAGAAACCTTGCTGTGGAATCCCGAAAGATATCCAGGGCAGCCTTTTGTTTGTGTGTAGCAATACCCATATTGACCGCGCCTGGAATATGACCCTTTTTGTAATCCGCGGGACTTCTGACATCTAATATAACCCAGTTTGCATTACCGACTTTATCCTTTACAAAGGCTACGTCAGCCAGGTGGCCACGCACTTCTGCGGATGCAATCACTGGTACTGCAAAAACAAAAGTTAAGGCCAGTGCAATGATTGCAATCCTCTTAATCGTTTTAAATAACATCATACTTCTCCTTTCGTTCGCATTAAAGATTATATTATCAAACACCTGTAAAAAAATAATAACCCTTACTTTTTCCAGCGCCCCCTTTTGCCCGCGTTGTTTTTATGTTTAACCGGGGTTCAAATTAAAGAAAGGCGGGAATTTGAGCTAATTGGGCAAAAAAAGACCTTTTGCAAATCTTCCCATATGAATAGTTCACGTAAATCCTAAATTTTTTTGTTTTGAGGTTAAATTCTTTCTGGGAATAGGTCAAATTAGAAATTATTATAGGCCTATAAGAAGTTTTGATATGTGAAGTGAACCGCATGCCTGAATGACTTCATGGTGTTTTCGCTGCCCGAGGAGACAGAATCAGTGTTGAAACCTTTTCAAGAAATGCTATCTACAGCTGTATGCGCTTTTAATATAAATTCAAGAAAATCCTGCTGCGACCTGGAGATTATACTCTGTTTTCGATAAATCACAAAAAAGGATTGACTCAACGCTCCCTCCTTAAGCCGGACTTCAGATAACCGTCCATCTTTTAATTCATTTTTAACAATAAAATGCGGCAAAACAGAGAAACCCATCCCTGTCATTACCAGTCTCTTGATGGCTTCATTGCTCTCCGATACGCTTATAAGCTGAAAATCTTTCATATTTACATGATGTTTGTTTAGAAATTCCTGAAAGGATTTTCGCGTCCCAGCGCCCTTTTCCCGTATAATCAATGAAGACCCGATCAATTCTCGTATTGAAGCGACTCTTTTGCATTGCTTTTGGGCATTGCCTGCCTCAAAGATCGTTAAGGGCAGCTCGTAAAACTTCTTCTTAATAAGGAACTTGTTCTTCGGAGAAAGACCGGCAATTCCGATATCAAGAGATCCGGACAATAACCCCTGAAAGATATCTTCACATCTGGTAACATTGAGTGACACATCAACGGTGGGATGTTTGTCAACAAATGCCTTCATGACCGCAGGGACCAAGTGCGCCCCTGCAATGAAACATGCCCCTAAGCGTAGCTGCATCATGGATTTTCCGGTCTGTTTTTCAATATCCCTTAATAATTCTTTGCCCAATACTACAAATTTATCGGCATAATCACATACGATCTTGCCGGCATCCGTTAATTTTATAGCGCCGGAATGGGGGCGAATCACGAGTGGCGTCTGGAAATAGTTCTCAAGATTTTGAACCTGTGAACTCACGGCCGGCTGTGTCAAAAACAGAGTCTCGGCAGCACCGGAAAAGCTTTGTTTTTCGGCAACTGTTAAGAATACCTTAAGTGAAAACATATTCAATTCCATATCATTTTCCTTTCTTGTGCCATCTCAAGCTGCTTTATATTTAGATTTTCTCCGGATTCATAATCATTTGCACAGGCTACTTTTCCCTGTTTGATGGTATGCTTAAAATATTGCCAATAACATAGATTGGTATTGCCGGGCGTAATTTGCTGTCTGTTTTTAAATAAATCACATCATTATATCGTCCAATTTCTTTTTTTAGATTTTCAACGGTCAACACATAACTTCCTGAGTTCGATTTTTTGGCATCAGCAATGCTAAATTTGATGTATTTTCTCTGTGTTGCCATTGCGCTGATTATTTTAAACGGGTATTTAATTCTCGGGGTAATTTCAACCTGTGCTTTTATCGTCTGCCCTGGTGAACCTCTCAGTATTATTCTTTTTGGTCTGATATCTGCAAATTTTTGAAGATTCCCCTGTAGCAAGCTACTGGGAATACGCTCGCTATTGCGGTTCAACACAGCCTGTAACTGTTACGCTAAGCTCAGGGTGAATTTTATCATTGGTCTGAATATAAACATTTTCCCTGACTTTTTTCCCGCCATATCCGCCGGTATTCACTTTAACCGTTATCTTTCCCTCGCTACCCGGAGGGATCTGTCTCACACTGGAGACAGCCGTACACCCTCAGCCGGAACTTACCCTGTGGATAACAAGAAGCACCGTCCCTTTGTTTTGAATAATGAAGTCATGAATGACCACAGCTCCTTCTATAACCGGCTCAAATTCAAATGTTTGCTCCGGTAAAAAAGCAACCGGTTTTGCTCCGGTAATATTTTCAGCATCAGAATGGCTTGCAAACAAATGTCCACGCTTCAAGTGTTCTAATGCATGACTATGACTCATCATGCGACCAATGCCCATCGATTTTATGGTTTGCGGGCTTGTATATATGCAGAAAACACCATGAGTTCTGTTCCCTTTCCGATATTCCAACTCTTGATTATTTGCTTACTGTTATCCTTTTTTGTTATAGTTATGGATTCAAAACCCAAGCTGTTTAGAATTTGTTTCACCTCACCCGGTGAAATAGCCCCGGATACTCACCCTGTATAAGCTTTTGGATCATTTCTGATTTCCCTTGGGATTTCTCCTGAACGCAAAACATCAGATATGCTGATCCGCCCCCCTGGCTTCAATACTCTGAAAAGCTCTCTGAAAACAGCTCTTTTATCCGGTGAAAGATTTATCACACAGTTTGACAGAACCACATCGACTGAATTATCAGGAACAGGCAGCTTTTCTATCTCTGCTAATCGGAATTCAACGTTGTCGATGCCCATTTTATCAGCATTCTTCTTTGCCTTATTTATCATTTCCGGCGTCATGTCAACGCCGATAACATTTCCCTCTTTCCCAACGCTTTTTGCTGCGAGAAATGCGTCAAAGCCGGCTCCGCTTCCTAAATCAAGCACGGTTTCTCCGGGTTTCAAATTTGCAATGGTCAAGGGATTCCCACATCCGAGGCCAAGATTTGCATCTCCCAGGCCAATGGCGAGTTCATCATCCGTATAATCGAGTTTTTTACCCAAATCTAATATGTTCGCAAGATTTGACGAATTACCGCAACACCGACACCCATCGGGTTGAGCAACCCCGGCATAACTTTCCCTTACCATCCGCCTGATTTTGTTCTTTAATGGTTTCATATTCGCTCCTTGATAAAATATCTATTACTACTTCCATGGAGCACGACTATGCACTAACCAATGGACTGATGACAAAGTAAATTCCCAACAGGCCAATCAACGCTCCGGCGCCTTTGCGAAACCAGGTTCCCGCCCCCTGCCAGGCGCTGTTTTCCATTAATTTTCTCACGGCTGCCGTAGAGCTTCCGGCAACCACAATAGGCAGGCAATGTCCCACGGCAAAAAGCAGGATAAAAAGTATTCCTGTCGCGATTTTCTGCTGAACAGTAATTATAGCCAGAATCGGCGCGATGAACCCGAATGTGCATGAACCGGAGAGCACGCCGTAGGCGAGTCCAAGCATGAACGCACCGAACACTCCCCTAAAATTAAGTCGGTATAGCAGACTGCCTGACATGGAACATTTTTCCACGCCGAGCATTCCAAGAGCCACCCAGATCAGAATGCCCCCGATTAAAATTTGCCAGTAATTGCCGACGTCGCCCAACATGCGGCCCAGCAGGGCGCAGATAATTCCGATTAGTGCGATGGTGATAAACAGGCCGGTGGTAAACGATGCCGAATACACGGCGGCCTGTCTGGGATCGACCGCCCGTTCCTGCCCGCCAACATAGGCGACAATCAATGGAATCGATGCCAGATGACACGGGCTGAAGACTACGCTGATCATACCCCATAAAAAACAACCTAAAGCCGCAATGGTTGTGCCGCTTGCAATCCACTCATTAACGGTTAAGAAAAAAGTTTCCAGCACAAATCTCTCCTTTTACTCTAACTAACATCCATTTTCCTGAACTGCTCCATGATCAACTTTTTGCTCATGAATCCCTGGTGGCGGTGAACCTCTTTGCCGTTTGAATCAAAAAATATTAGAGTCGGAATCATTCGTATTTTGTGTTCCACGGCAAGGTTCTTATGTTTGTAAACATCGACCACAAGGACTTCAGCCTTCCCTGAATACTCCTTTTTGACTTCATGAAGTATGGGTCTCATCTGGCGGCATGGGATACATGAATTCGACCCAAAATCGACCAGGACAGGCTTGCCGCTCTTCAGAGCATTTAAAAAATCCTCCTCAGTATTCGAATCAGGCGGTTTTGCTGTACTCTTTTGTAACAAGTAAAAAAAAGAAGCTCCTGCGAGTACAACAATTAAAATTGCCATAATAATACTGCTTTTTCGCTTCATTTCTCCTCCGTATAGTACGTTGAGTTCTGATAGTTTATTCCAGAATCCAAGTTTTGATTTCTTCTTTTTTCGGAATCTTTCCTACGCTTTTAACCTTCCCGTCCACTATCACAGCCGGGGTGCCGAACACACCGTAACCGGCGATTTTCATGATATCGGTGATCTTTTCGATTTGCGCTTGCACCCCGCACTCGGTAACCACTTCCCTGACAATTTTTTCAGTCTGTTGACACTTAGGACATCCATGTCCTAATACCTTAATTATCATATTTAATTTCTCCTTTAAGAGATTGTTTATAGTTCTTCTTCCGATTTGTTGATACAAAGGATTCGAGGATTCAATCCTTATGATCCTTATTTCTTGAACTTTCTTTATCCTGCAATCGTGCCATATAACATTCCAGCAATGGTTGATAAGATTATGATAATTAAGCAAAAAACAGCCGTCTTTTTTACGCCCATCACGCTTCCGATCACCAGCATGTTAGGCAAAGACAGAGCAGGACCAGCCAGCAGCAAAGCCAAAGCAGGCCCCTTGCCCATGCCAGCGCCGAGAAGTCCCTGGAGAATAGGAACTTCTGTAAGGGTAGCAAAATACATCAGCGCCCCGGCAACCGATGCAAATAAATTTGCCCAAATGGAATTTCCGCCGAGGAGTGTCTGGATATAGTGTTCGGGGATGAGCGCTGAATGCCCTGGGCGGCCTAAGATGAAACCGGCCACAAGAACTCCACCCGCAAGAAGCGGAAAAATCTGCTTCATAAAACCCCACGTTGACTCAACCCAGGTTTTGCATTCATCTCTTGTAAACCAGGCTTTGAGTATGAATGCCAGAATAATGAGAAGGCCAACGGTTATATACCATTTGGCGGCAAAGATCGCAGGCCACAGTCCTGTTGAGCCTTCGGCAGGCCGCGCAAACGCCGCAAAAATCAGGATCAGCACCATTGTAAAGATATAAAGTGTATCCTGCAACAGTGTTCGCTGCCTGTCTTCTGCATCCGGGAGATAAACCTCCCCTTTGGTTCGCGCTGCATCATCCTTGCGAAAAATCAAAGCCATGAGCAAGCCTGTGATAATCGCGAAAACCACCGCGCCGACAGCCCGTGCCAAACCAAGCTGCCACCCTAATATTTTAGCTGTCAGGGTAATTGCCAGCACATTTATGGCAGGACCGGAATAAAGAAAGGCCGTGGCAGGACCGATTCCTGCTCCACGTGAATAAATGCCTGCAAACAAGGGCAGAACCGTACACGAACAAACCGCCAGAACTGTTCCTGAAACAGAAGCAACAGAATAAGACATGATTTTTTTTGCTTTGGAACCAAAATACTTAAGAACCGAAGCCTGGGAAACGAATACCGATATGGCTCCGGCAATAAAAAAAGCCGGTATCAGACATGCAAGAACATGCTCCCTGGCATATTCCTGAAGCATCATAAAGGCTTCAAAGCCTGATTGGCGAATTATGACATGGTTCCATGGAATGTAGTAAATCGCCAAAAAAATCAAAATGATCCATATTAATTTTGTGCGTTCTTTCATTTTAACTACACAACTCTTTACGATTTAAAAAAGGGATTTTTTCAATTAGACGGGCAATTTCAGAATCGTCATTTAACCAGTGCTTCAGATTTTCCAAAATGGTGGCCGTATATGGTGTGCTCCTGCCGTTTGAGAGGTGATAATTAACCCACAGGCCATCTTTCTGCGAAGAAACAAGACCGGCCTTTTCCAGTATTTTCAAATGCTTGGAAACAGACGGCTGGGGCAGTTTCAATGCGGCCTTAATCTCGCAGACACACATGCTTTTATGCTGGAGCATCTTTATGATTTTAACTCTGTTCGGATCGGAAAGGGCTTTCATGACTATAATAAAATCTTTCACGTTAAACTCCTTATATATTCTTTTTAAGGAATATAGTGCTGAATGATTTAAGTGTCAAGTCGATTTGTATTGTTTACAGGGAAACGTCAAAGTCGATACAAACGCAAGAAAGCAACAGAAGTTGAAAACTCACGCAAAGACGCTAAGGTTTTTTTGTTCTTTGCGCGTGAGAATTTTAGCCTTGGTATTTTGTTTGGGAGGTTTGGGGCGGGTAGAACCTGTTTTATTAATTGCCGGGGTTTTTAGAAAACGTCAATGCTCTCTTTTGGACAGTTGAGCCAGACTTCCTCTCCTAAGTCCAGGTGAAGGCTCTTGAACACCTCCTTGGGGATCAAAATGCTTAGGGGTATTCCCACGTCCACCAATGCCCGCACTCTGCTCTGCTCGTCAGTGAGCTGTACAAGGGTTCCTTTAAAGCTGTTGTGAATGGAGGGAATGATTTCTTTTTTGTTGAGCTTCACCGCACTGGGATCAATCGATATTCGAATCGCCCCCGACTTTTGAGAAGATACACGCAACTTCAGGCCGCTGTGTAATACACAGTATTTATATCCGTTAGAATCGACTTCAATGTGACTGCTAAAGATATTTTCGTAAATAGATCGAGCGACCTTTCCTTCAAACAGAAAAACAGTCTTATCTGCCAGCCTTGAGGCTTGAATCATATTGTGAGTTGTAAAAATCACCGAAATACTTTTTTTCTGATTAATCTCTTTGATTATACGCTCGATATTAATCTGATTTTCCACATCCACACTTGCCGTAGGTTCATCCATAAGAATAACCTCCGGAAAGCAGGCAAGGACCTGTGCAATTGCAACGCGATGGGTTTCACCACCTGAGAGCTTATGAGCGCTCGCGTGCTCGAACATTCCCATTCCCACAAGTTTCAGGAGCTCTTTAACAATTTTCTTTCGCTCTGCCTTGGGCGTTTTGCGTATCTTCAGCGGATATTCTACATTCTTAAAGACAGTTGTTGTAAACAGGATAGGTTGTTGCTGTATGAGGACAACCTTGCGGCGCAGGTTCATCATCAGTTTGCCGTTGGTGAAATCTACCCATTCTTTTTCAAACCAGATGTCACCTGCGCTGGGCCTGGTAAGAAAGGCCATGATCTCCAAAAGCGTAGTTTTTCCTGCTCCGTTGGGGCCCAAAAGACCAAGAACTTTGTTCTTTTCAAGCTTGAGGCTTTCCAGATTCAAAACCGTTCTTTGATTATAGGTCTTCTTCAAGTTTTTTAATTCATATAGCACGGACTTACACTCTTGCTTTCCCCTGAAAGTAATTAAAAAAAACATTCATTCCGAAACTTACCATAAGGAGCACGATTCCGAGTGCGACGCTCAAGACAAACTCTCCCTTGTCATATTCCAGGGCCATTGCTGTGGTCATGGTCCGTGTGAAACCTTTGGCATTTCCGCCCAGCATCATACTGATTCCCACCTCAGCAATAACCCTCCCGAACGCAACGATAATCGAAGCCACGATTCCGAACCGGGCTTCTCGAATAATGATAAGGGCTGTCTGAAAAACATTAGCTCCAAGAGTCAATGCGGTCTTGCGGTACCGCTCGTCGATTCGGCTGATGGCAGCGATTGTAAACGTTGTGACGATGGGAATGATAAGAATCATCTGGCCGATAATAATAGCCTTCTGGGTATAAAGGAGGTCAAATGCCCCGAATATTCCTCTTCTGGAGATAAAGGCATAAACAAAAAGACCGATTACCACCGTGGGCATGGCCAGTAGAGTATTGAGCACAGTAATAACCAGACGTTTTCCGCGAAACGGCCTGAACGCGATTAAAAACCCGGCAGGAATCCCAACAACACCGGCAATAAGTGTTGATATGGCGCTCACCTTCAAAGAGACCTGAACAATCACCAGCAGTTCGGGGTCTATCGACCAGATGAGCAGTAACGCTGAAAGAAAACTGTCAAGAAGAAGATCCACAATAATATCCGATACACACGCAGATTTTAAGAATTACTATTTGGCACCAGGGACTGCATCCGGGAAGAAAGCCTGTTGTCCCTGAATTTTATACCTGGCTATTATGCCCTGGGCTTTTGGCGATACCAGCCATTTAGCAAACCGATCAGCCATCTCAAACTTCACATGAGGATATTTTTTTGGATTAATCGGGATAATTCCATAAGGGTTATAAAGCTCGGGATCACCTTCACAGAGGATATCAAGATCAAGGCCTTCTTTGCGACCATACTTATATTTCAAGTAAGTTCCACGGTCAACGAGGGTGTATGCCTGCTTTTCCTCAGCGTATGTCAGGGTTTTGCCCATGCCCTGCCCTATTGAAAGATACCATTTCCCAAGTCCGACCGGGTGCTGAAAGGAGACTTTCCGTTTTTTCCCCTTTTTTATGATTTCGGTGGTTACTGTCTTTAAGGATAATCCGGTGGCCTTCCATAGTGCCTGCTCTTTGGTGTGTGTGCCGCTGTCATCCCCACGGGAGATAAACCTGGCCTTGCTTTTCCCAATTGCTTTTAACACCGTAGCAGCAGTGCGTTTACCTTTAATCCCGACAGGATCTGCATCAGGGCCGACAATCACAAAATCATTATGCATCACCCCTAATCTATACGCACCATAGCCGTCTTTGACGAATTTCTCTTCCCTGCTTTTTGCATGCACAAAAATGATATCCACATTTCCGTCCATTCCGTCTCTTATTGCAGCTCCTGTACCCTTTGCAATGACCTTAATTTGAATGCCTGTATCCTTCTCTAATTGAGGCAATAGTACATCCAATAGTCCGGAATTCTGTGTGCTGGTTGTTGTTGACATCTTTAGTATTTTATCAGCCCCTATGGTTGTCCCGGGAACTATACACATCATGAAAATCACAGTTAAAATCCACATTACACTTTTTTTCATCGCATTTTCCTCCTTTTAAGTTTCTTGTGGGAAAATCACTTTGCCGCTTGTATTAACATCATAACCATCGAGATTTTTTGCCAGGTCAAAAAAAGCCTGCTCATGGAGAAGACCCATGAAAAGCTGCACCCCTTTATCGAAAAATCTTTCCTTTGTAATGAGAAGATCGTAACGCTCCCAGCGAACCGGGATAAATTCAAGGCCAAGAAGAGAGGCTACCGGCTTAATCCCGGTCCCGGCATCGGCACGGCCGGCTAATATTTCAAGGCCAACATCCATATGCCGTGACAGTTCATTATGGTATCCTTTGATTTTTTCGCAGTTAATTCCAGCCTCCTTAAGCATACGATCAAATAAAAGGCGTGTGCCGGTTCCAAGAGGACGATTTACTATCCTGATCCCCGGCCGGGCGATATCGGAAAACGATTTAATTTTTTTGGGATTTCCTTTTTGCACAAGTATGCCCTGTTCACGTTTGCAAAAATTGACAACAGCAGGCATTTTATCCAGCTCTTTGGTGGCAAAATCAAAATTGTATTCCGTTTCATTATCCTGGAGCAGATGGCTTGAGGCTATATGGCACAAATTCTGGCGCAGCGCCCTCAAACCTCCCATGCTCCCAAGGTTTCCAAAGACAGCCACATGGTCGGGATACAGGGTATTGAAAAGGGAAATAGTTTTGTCTAAGAGCAGGTCGTTGCTTCCGGTTATTATCAGCAATCCCTGGTAAGGAGGAAGAGAGGTTGATGGCTTTGGATAGTTGATGGTATTGGTTTCAATCCATTGTTCCACCAAATATCGCGGGAAAAGCCACTTGCCTGTAATTTTTGTTGCCGGAAGCCCCTTTTCGGCAACAAGGCTATATACCATCTTTTCGTTAATATCCAGAAACTGCGCAACCTCTTTGGTTGAAAGTAACTGTTTCATATCTTATTCTCCTTTACTTGAGATAGTTTTGGTTTGTATTTAATAAGTTAATATAAGTCAATATATTTTTTCGATTATTTCAATTCTTACCAAAAATAACCAAAACAAACCAATAGGCATTGTTTTAGCGAGCCAAGCTCAAATCCTGGTGTGAACTGCAACAGCGAGCGCATTCCTCGCAGCTTGCTGCGGGGTTCTTCAATAATTTGATTGACGGATTAGTCGTTGGTGTTTACATTCAAAAAAATTAGTCCACGAAGGGCTTTTGCAACTTATGAAAAGGAGGCTTTATCATGGAAGGGAAACATACGCATAAACATGTACATGCGCACGACCATTTACACGGAGAGACAAGGCATGCGCACTCTCACGAGCATGAACACAGCCATGAACACACTCACAGCGGACCGGCAGATGAGCATACTCATGAACATTTAGACGAACACGGCCCTCACAAACACGGTCATTAAAAAAATATGTGCATGCTCAGTTTAGATCCTTTATAAAGCCGGCATGATGAAGGATCGGTTTTATATCCTGAAAGAATTTGTCCCAGCCTGGAGGGCAGTCATTATGACCGCAGTCATAGGTAAGCAGTGTTCCCTGCTGAGCTGCTTTATATAGGGTAACTCCGTGCTTGTATGGGATAAGCTCGTCGTTTTTTCCATGAATTATCAGTACCGGCCCGTTGTATGAACTGACAACAGAAAGATTGTCGAATGGATCAGGCGCAATAAAACCGGGAACAAGGTATTTTGATGCCATTGACTTGATACTGATAAATGTTGACTTAAGGATAAGCATTGCTGAGGGCCTTTGTGTTGCCAGGGTGCATATAGCGCCACCGCCGATTGAGCGTCCGAAAAGAATGATTTTTGAAGAATCGACATCCTTGCGTTTAATTAGCATATCATAGGCTGCAACAAATGTCTCGGAAATGCTGCGTTGAGAAGGAGATCCTTCTGATCTTCCATAACCGGGATATTCGACAAGCAGCACACCGATACCGAGCTGAATGAAGCCTTTTAGTGTTGCCGGCCACATGTCGATTACTTCCGCATTTCCATGCGCAAAAATAATTGCAGGTGAAGGCCGGTTGCTTTCAGGCCGCAGAAACCATGTTTCTATTTTTCCGTCAGCCGTTTCTATCCAGATCTTCTCCATACCCGGGACATTATACTCTCCATCTGAAGGCATTACGATTTGATGACGGGGAAACAAAATTTGTCGCTGCAACAGAAAAAGAAGACAACAATAAACAAGATATATAAAGAAAAGCCCTAAAACAATTTTAATCAGTATATTCATTTTTGCATCCCAATTTGTTTTATCTGTATTCTATACAATATTAATTGGAAAAAGCAAATTTTATAACCACCCGTTTTTTTACGATAATTGACAATGTTTGTAAACTGCGCTATGAAGGCATAGAAATAGCACAATAGGAGGCCTTGAACTTCTTCGGAAATCTTGATGAAATCCCTTAAAACTTTCAGGAGACGAAAATAACAGATGAAAAAAACGGTTTCTTTTTCAAAAAATTCGGTTAATGTTTTTTTTCATATTCTCACAAATTGCAATCTTAAATGCCTGCACTGTTATATAAATCCTGAGCAGCACGGAGAAAATATCCTTCCGCTAACAACCATAGAGGCATGGATGGACGTATTTGCAAGAAAAAGCGACAAGGCAAATATCATATTTTTAGGCGGAGAGCCCACGTTGCATAAAGACTTATGGCTCGCTGTAAAAAAGGCAAAAGAGCTTGGTTATAATTCCATTACAATTGATACAAACGGATATCTGTTTAATAATATCCTTTCAAAGGTTAATCCAAACGATGTGGATTATTTTAGTTTCAGCCTGGATGGCGCAACCAGACAGACAAATGATATGCTCAGGGGCAAAGGATCGTATGATCAATGTATTGCCGGCATTAGAGAGGCTGTTTCCGGAGGTTTTGCCGCAAGCCTTATATATACGGTAAGCAAAGCCAACATACATGAGCTGGATATGATGGTGCCTCTTCTTAAAGATCTCGGAATAGACAGATTTTTCATACAGGTACTCGGCATCAGGGGAAAATCCGCCAAAAGCAGTGATAAAGGGCTTCGGGTTTCCATATCCGACTGGTTAGGCGTAATTCCTGATGCAGCGGAAAAGATTGCCGGTCTCGGAATAACTGTTACGTATCCAAAAGTTTTTTTGCGTCCTGAAGAATTGTTTGAATGCGCCGGTCTGGTTGCAGAAAATTATTTTATATTTCCCAACGGCAGGGTATATCGATGCCCATTATGTGAAGATTTTCCTTTGCACAGCATGGAATTTAAAAATAATAATCTTATTTACACTGACAGGATAAACGAAAGCGATCTGTTTGAGCTTAACATACCTGAAGGATGCGTGATGAACAAAATCATACAGCCTGCAAATCTGAGCTTTAACAGCAACGGCTCTCCGGACTATAAAATTGCCTGCTGCCTGCTGAAAGAGGAAATAAGCCGCTAAAACTTAAACAACTACCAAAAGAATATTGAACCGCAATAGCGAGCGCATTCCCCGTAGCTTGCTACAGGGAATCTTCAATACCCGATTATTCCAAACATGTTTTTTATAAATGAACCAGCGATGAAACATATCGCGCTATTGGTATGCAGGATGTCAAGCCGGGCGACTCTATGCCAATTAAGTTAATCAGGCCCGGATATCCGAGTTTTTGTTCTTTCTTAATAACAAAATCTTTATATGGTTCACCTGGGCCCTGAAGTTTGGGCCTTATTCCGCACATTTCAGGGCGCAGACTTTCCTTCTTTATTCCTGGAAGGTATCTCCTGATAGACCTGAAAAAAGATTCCCTTCTTCCATTGTCAACACTGTAATCCAGATCGGTTACGTACTCTGTATCAGGCCCGAATCGCACACGGCCGTCAAGGTCCAAGGTAGCATGAATGCCGAGGCCTTCATTTCCCTTTTGAGGCACAGGATACACAAGATGGCGAATCGCTGGGCAGGGAGAAGCAGAAAAGTAATTTCCTTTACAATATTTCAAGCAATATTTTTTTTTGTTAATATCGATTCCTGCGAGAGAGCTGATTTTATCTGCAAAAAGACCGGCGCTGTTTATTAATATCCTTGTTTTAAACCGGAAATCATTGTTGATTTCTAATTCATAGTTATTGTTGTCGAAATATATCTTGGTTATTTTTGAATTAAAAACAATAATTGCGTTGTTTAACTCTGCATTTATATAAAAGGATTGCATGAGTCTGTGTGAATCAATGATGCCGGTGGAGGGGGAAAACAGGGCTGCCTTTGCGCTGACCTCGGGTTCAAGGGAGCGGATTTGATTTTGTGAAAGAAAGCACAGGCCCATAACCTTGTTTTGCTCGGAGCGTTTTTTAATTTGCTCCAGTTCATGCGCTTCATCGTCATTTGTGGCCACGATGAGTTTTCCCAACCTTTTATGGGGGATAGTCCTTTTTTTACAGACTTCGTACAGAATGCGGTTTCCCTGTCTGCAGAAGGCTGCCTTTAAAAAACCGGGCGGGTAATAAATGCCCGCATGGATAACTCCGCTATGCCGGCTGCTTGTCTCCAGCCCGTAGGACCGGTTTTTTTCTACAACCAGTACGTTGTTGTATTGAGCGGAAAGTTCTTCGGCAACTGCAAGGCCGACCACTCCGGCGCCGATGATGGTAATATTGAAAGTATCATTCATAAGAGATTTATATGATAGTTTTTATCATAAGTCATCTGATTTATGATAGTAAGGATTGTTAATTTCGTAAATATGTCTATAATAAGCATTGTTTTGATGAGGGTTATATGGAATCTTTTAATTTTAAATCCGCTATAGTTCAAACCGGCCTTGAGAGCTTTATCGAAAGCCCGCCCGGATGGATAAAAGGAAACCGCCTGGGGCTTTTAAGTAATCTTGCTTCGGTTGACACAAGGTTTTTTCATGCCTGTGAATTGATAAGCAAACAATTTCCCGGCCGACTTGCTGCATTGTTTGCTCCGCAGCATGGATTTTTTGCGGAAAAACAGGATAACATGATCGAGTCGGATGATATAATTGACCCATTGTTGAAAATTCCTGTTTTCAGCCTTTACGGTAAAACCCGAATTCCCACTAAAAAAATGTTCGATCTGATCGACATTCTTATTATTGATCTGCAGGATGTTGGAACGCGTGTTTATACTTTTATTTACACTATGGCTTTTTGCCTTGAAGCAGCCAAAAGGTTCGGTAAAAAGGCGCTGGTTCTTGACCGGCCGAATCCCATAAACGGTTTAATGGTGGAAGGAAACTGTCTGTCTCCTGAATGTGCGTCATTTGTCGGGCGATATCCGATACCGATGCGATACGGATTAACTATCGGTGAACTTTCCCTTATGTTTAACAATTATTTCAAGATCGGCTGCGATTTGGAGGTTATTCCCATGAAAGGGTGGCGCAGAAATATGTATTTCCGGGATACGGGCCTTCCCTGGATTCCGCCATCACCGAACCTCCCGACACCGGTATCTGCCATGGTCTATCCGGGTCAGGTATTATGGGAAGGAACCAATGTCTCCGAAGGGAGGGGAACAACCCAGCCTTTTGAGCTTTTTGGGGCTCCGTTTATCGATACAGAAGAGGTTTTATCCTCCCTTGGCTCAGGCGGGTTGTCGGGCGTGGTTCTGAGGAAAACCGTATTTGAACCTACATCAAACAAATGGCGGGGAAGCCAATGCAATGGTTTCCAGATACATATAATTGAGCCGGATAAATACCAGCCGTATATAACTACACTCAGGTTGCTTCAGGCTGTAATTTTTCATCACAGGGATCGGTTTAAATGGAAGCTTCCGCCGTATGAGTATGAATTTGAAAAACTTCCGATTGATCTCATAAGCGGCGACAAGGAGATACGAATGCAAATAGAAAATTTTGACGACATTGATGAGATGGCGGCATCCTGGAAGGATGACATAGATAAGTTTGTTAAGGAGAGTCGCCGATTTTATCTTTACAGCTAATAACTTATTATGACGGCTTCGTAAAACTCAAAAAACACGTTATTGCGAGTCTGTTTCAGATTAATCGGAAAAATATTTAAAGAATTGTTAATTTTAAATGTTGAATTTTGAACTGCAACAGCAAGCGCATTCTCTGCAGCTTGCTGCGGGGTTAGCGAGCGAATCAAAAAATTGACAAAAATCCTTACAGTCGAAGATTCCCTGCAGCTTGATGCAGGGTTCTTCAATTAAAATCGGACTTTTTTCATTCATAATTAAAAATTAAAAACTCAAAATTATACTTCAGAAGGAGTTCTGGCGTGGGGAAAGAGCAGACAGACTGGAAGCGGATGATATTTAAGGGAAATAAGGTATGGCTGGCAACAGGGCAAAACGGCAAACCGATTTTAAAAAGCGGCAAGGTGTTGATAAAGTATCAGCTTGACCAGGACTATGAGTACTGGGTCCACGAAAACGGGGTTATGCCTGTTGATTCATTGCAACCTGAAAAGCCTGAGAAGAAAGAGCATAAAAAAAATAGACCAGGCAAGAAATCTCTGGCCGGGCTTGATGCAAAAACAGTAAGCGATAATACAATTTTCATCTATACTGACGGCGCTTCTTCCGGTAATCCCGGCCCTTCAGGGATAGGAATTTTGCTGCGTTTTAAAGATCATGAAAAGGAAATATCAAGAAATATAGGAGAGGCAACTAACAACATCGCGGAGCTTGAAGCAATTAAAACAGCCCTTTTGGAATTAAAACATTATGATTATCCTGTGAGGGTTTTTACGGACAGCAGCTATGCCCACGGGGTGCTTACCCTTGGCTGGAAGGCAAGAAAAAACAAGGAGCTTATAAACTCAATTAAAAAACTGATTTCAAAATTCGGCGACCTGAAACTAATTAAGGTAAAAGGGCATGACGGCTTTGACGGGAATGAAAAGGCGGACTTTCTTGCAACCTCAGCTATAAAAAAAGGAAGGTAGAAAAAAGGGGGCAGGGGTCAGTATTCAGAGGCCAGTAAGGATGTAGGTCTAAGAAGTATATCTCATCTGTTGAGCTATTATAAAAATCGGTTTGCTGATCCCCGATCCCTGGCCCCTGACAACTATCAATTGAGCTTTTCGCTCAATTGGGATTTAATTTACTATGTTTCTTTTGTCTTTAATGTATCGATCTCTTTTTTCAGATCATCTATTTCCTGTTTGTATTTATCAACATCTTCTACATCTGGTGCATTACTTATCGTTGTATCCTCTTTCTGCCAGGAATCTTTGACTTCATCAAAGCCAAGATAAAGAGCTAATCCGCCTCCCAACAAAAGCATTATCGGGATAGCGCCGGCTAAAAGTTGTAAAAAAGGTTTCCACCAAATTGATATGCCGATGATGCCTAATACAACCGCAATTGCTCCGCCAATTAGTGTTTTCATGAAAAACCATCCTCCATTAAATTACAATGCATTAGAAGTTGTTTTAATTTTTTCTGTTGAATTATATATTTTTAAAAATTATCATAATAAATATAGTAACGCAAGTTTAATTTTGATGGCGTCGTAAAAAGTCCCATCTATAGTAACATCTTGGACTTTTTACGAGGTCATCAATTTTAGATAAATATGGTTTTGGATTTATAAAGGTCATTAAACAAACAATGATAAAATATAGATGGATACAATTAAAAAACAGGGTAAGAGGTTGGATCGATAAAGCCCTTCGTGGCGCACACAATCACTACCTTTGTTTTTTGCCGGGAAAGACAGGTTTTTTTTCCTCCTGGATCCTGAAACTTTTCTTTTCAGGCATTAAGATTAACAAGCAACAAGTTCTTGCGCTTAAAAACCTACAGAAGGAAGGGATTGTTGTTTATGTTACTAAATATAAAAGCTATTTTGAGTATCTTTTTTATTATACGCGCTATAAGCAGGACGCACTTGCCTTTCCTGAAATAGGTTTTGATTATAAAGTGGTTATATGGCAGCCTGTCTCGCGCATACTGAGGATTTTTTTATCATATCTTGATTATATATTCAGCAACCTGTCTCTGCCCGATCCTTATGCAAGCGGATATATTAAGCAGGAACTGATAAGCGGCAGGTCAGGCCTACTGTCTCTCGTTGAAAAAAAGGGCTTTTACCGCAGATTTGTTAAACAAAAGACAGACCCATTGCAATATCTTATCGAAATACAGCAATCTGTTGAAATAGGTGACAGGCCGATTTTTATAGTTCCCCAATTGATATTTTTCAGTAAAAATCCGCATAAATCTACTCCCACAATAACAGACATCCTGTTCGGCACTGAAGAAAAACCCGGGAAAATAAGGCGCCTGGTTGCTTTGTTCAAAAATCCGGAGAAGGTATTTATGGAAATATCTGAACCAATTAATTTAAAGCATTTTTTAGAAGCTGAGCAAATCCGGCAGCGTGGCATTGAATATCAGTCGCTTGTGTTAAGACGCAATCTTTTGCTTCAGATAAATCGCCATCGCCAGAGTACTATCGGGCCTACCCTGAAATCAAGGGAAGAGCTTAAGGAAAGCATTCTGACAAATGATCGTCTTCAAAGCTTTATGGAAAATTATTCGAAAAAGCGTAATGTGCCGATTCAGCAGGTACATAAAAAGGCAAATAAATATCTTGAAGAAATTGCCGCCAAATACAATATGGTAATAATCAAGATCTTTGCGGGATTGATCGGATGGGTTGTAAATGCAATATTTGAAGGGGTTTCGGTCAATATGGATATGCTGAACAAGGTAAAAAGCATGTCAAAAAAGGGGCCGTTAATTCTGATTCCCTGCCACAAGAGTCACATAGATTACCTGATACTGTCATATATTCTTTATGCCAACAATATGCCCTGCCCGCTTGTTGCCGCCGGCAAAAATCTTTCTTTCTGGCCCATGGGCTCCATATTCAGAGGGTCAGGCGCATTTTTTATCAGGCGAACGTTTAAAGGGGCCGTGCTTTATTCAAAGGTTTTTGTAGAATATATTTATAAACTTCTTGAGGAAGGATTTAATATAGAATTTTTTATCGAAGGCGGCAGAAGTAGAACCGGCAAATTGATACTGCCCAAGTTGGGGCTGCTTTCCATTTTGATCAGCGCATATAAAGACGGGGCATGTGATGACATGATATTCGTGCCTATTTATATCGGGTATGACAGAGTCATGGAGGAGAGCGCATATCTTAACGAAATTGAAGGGGGACAAAAACAGCCGGAAAATTTATTGCAGATCATTAAGGCAAGAAAACTGCTTAAAAAAAGGTATGGAAAAATATATGTTAAATTTCACCAGCCCATCTCGCTCAATGAGCTTTTATCACAAGACAATATTTCGATCCAGGATGTGACATCAAAGGAGCGGAATGCGCTGACCCGTAATCTTGGGTTCAGGATCATAAATGCCATAAATAATGTTTCAGTAGTGACTTCGCATGGTCTTGTCGCAAGCGCGCTTCTGAATTGTTCCAAGAAAAGATTTACTTATGAACATTTTATGTCACATGTGGGAACCTATATGAATTACCTGTTGTCACAGGAAGTCGAGTTGGCGGACACTCTTTTGCTTGACCATGTTTATGCTGTTGAACAGGTTATTGATGCTTATCTTAACAGAAAATTCATTACGCAGACTTCAAAGAATATGGAAGGCCGATTTGCCGGCGCACAATTTATGGTAAATGAAAACAAGAGACCGATTCTGGAATATTATAAAAACAACTGCATTGCATTTTTTATTCCTGCGGCGTTTACAGCTCTTGCGATTTTAGAAAAGGATGCATTTCAGTTTTCTGCATCCGACCTTAACTCTGGATATAATTTTCTTCAGGGGTTCTTTAAAAATGAATTTGCATATAATGTAGACAAAACATCAGAATATTTTATTCGGAAAAATATAAAGGCATTTATTGATGAAGCTGTGTTAATACCTCATCCGACACTGCCGGACACATATAACCTGACATCGTCTGGCTTTAGAAAGCTGAAGCTGTTTTCCGGCTTTCTAAAAACATATTTTGAATCATACCTGATAGTTTTGAAGCACTTAAGGCGGCTATCGAATAGTTCGCCTAATACAAAGGATGTCTTGAAAAAAATACAGGCCACCGGTAATCGTATGTATAAAAAAAGAGAAATTGAGCGCAAAGAAGCCCTTTCAAAAATCAACTATAAAAATGCCGTAGATTATTTTATTACCCATGGAGTTAAATCTTCGCAGGATACTGAGAAGATAGAATATTATACCAAAGCAATACAGCGCTATCTGAATTATCTTTAGTCATAGCGAGACAATGAGGCCTTTATGAAGGCGATGATACTTGCCGCCGGCCTAGGCACGCGGCTTCTTCCCTTTACCGAATTCACACCCAAACCTCTGTTTACTATTTCAGGTCATCCTTTACTGGATATCATAATTCACAGCCTTCAGTCCGCAGGTTGTAAGGCCGTTATCATAAATACCCATCATCTGTATAAAGAAATAGATTCCTTTTTAGCATCACAACAATATGCCATACCTGTATGTACCCGTTACGAACCGGTGATTCTCGGTACGGCGGGAGCGATAAAGAATGCGGCTGATTTCTGGGATAATCAACCCTTTATGGTTATAAACAGCGACATTGTCACAGATATTGATCTGCGGAAGGTATATGATTTCCACTTAAGTCATAACCATCAGGCAACATTGGTTCTTCATGATTGCGCGGAGTTTAACAATGTATGGGTGGATAAAAACGATTTTATCACAGGTATTCAGAATCAGGTAAAAGAAGCAAAACCAGATCACACAAGGAAACTAACCTTTACAGGGATACAGGTTCTCGATCCTGAAATTCTTGAACTTATACCGGATAGAGTCTTTTCAAGCAGTATCGATGTGTACAGGAAGTTAATATTATCAGGCAAAAAGATAAAGGCTTATATCTCAAAAAAATATTACTGGAAGGATATCGGAACACCCGAAAGATATAAAGAAACGGTTTTTGACAAGATGGCGCCCCAAGCTTTTAAGCAGGCTTTTCCGGGCTGTGTGTGCAAAAAAATAGAATGCTCAAAACTGAAAGGGGATGGTTCGGACAGAAAGTGGTACAGGCTGACCGCAGCAGGTCGATCCCTTGTTATGGTTGACCACGGCATCAGAAAAGAGCCCGGAACCTTTGAGATAGATTCGTTTGTTTTAATCGGCTGTCATCTGTACGATAAAGGAATAGCTGTGCCAAGGATATATTTATATGATACTTTTTCAGGGATTGTTTTTCTGGAAGATTTAGGCGATGCCAATCTTCAGGCAGTCGTTAAAGCAGGCAAAAACTTAAAACAGATTCTGTCTTATTATAAAACAATTATAAAGCTTCTTATAAAGATGTCGGTTTTCGGTGTTAAACAATTTGATCGATCCTGGACTTACCAGACACCATATTATAACAAAGAGGTTATTCTTGAAAATGAATGCCGCTACTTTGTTGACGCCTTTTTAAGAAGATATCTTAAGCTCAATACATGCTATAATGATTTTGAGGATGAGTTTATATTGCTTGCCGATAAGACGCTTGAATTTTCAGTTAATGGATTTATGCACAGGGACTTTCAGTCCAGAAACATCATGATTAAAGACGGAAAGCCTTATTTTATCGACTTCCAGGGCGGCAGAACAGGCCCGATTCAGTATGATCTTGCATCTCTGTTGATTGATCCATACGTGGCGCTTTCCCGTCATGTGCAGGATCAACTGCTTGATTATTGTGTTGATGAGCTTTCATCATATATTCATATTGACAAGAAGAGGTTTTGTTTGTGTTATCAGTATTGCGCAATAACAAGAAACCTTCAAATACTGGGTGCGTTCGGGTATTTAAGCCAAGTTAAGGGGAAAACTTACTTTGAGCAATTTATTCCAACAGCAACAGAGAGTTTGAAATATAACCTGTCGGCTGTTGAAGATACACAATTCCCACGGTTAAAATCAGTGATTTCGTGAAAAGTCAAAAAACCACTTTTTACGAAACGTGTTAAGTGTTAGGTGTTAAGAGCTTGATGTGACAATTAAATGTTTTATCTTAACACCTAACACTTGATGAATTCCTTAAAAAACAAGGGGGAAGCAAAATGAACAGGATGAAAATCATGGTAAACGGCATTCCAGGCAACATGGCGGTGAATGTGGCAAAACATGTCCTTGATGACGAGAAATTTGAACTTATCTCATACTCTTTTACCGGCCCTGAAATCGCTGAGACTCAATATGTTATAGATTCTTTAAGCATAACCCTTATCCAGCCGGAAAAAAGGAACCAGGCTATAACCGAAATAGTTGACACGGGGGGTTTCTTTGTTAGCGTGGATTATACACATCCTCTGGCCGTAAACGGCAATGCAGAGTTTTACTGCAAACACAACCTTCCCTTTGTGATGGGCACTACAGGAGGTGACAGAAAGCTTCTTGAAGATACGATAAAAAAATCTTCCATTCCCGCTGTAGTAGCGCCTAACATGGCAAAACAGATAGTTGGTTTCCAGGCCATGATGGAGTATGGGGCAAAATCATTTCCCGATCTTTTCAAAGGATATTCGCTCCAGGTCAAGGAAAGTCATCAGAAAGGCAAGGCAGACACCAGCGGAACCGCCAAGGCAATGATAAGGTATTTTAATGAATTTGGCATGCCTTTTAACGAAGAAGAAATTATAATGGAGCGTGACCCCGAAACTCAAAAAGTAAAGTGGGGCATTTCGGAAGAATATCTTTCAGGGCACGGATGGCACACATATACCCTGATTTCAGAAGACCAGACAGTGCGCTTTGAATTTACACACAACGTAAACGGTCGTGATATATATGCTAAAGGAACCCTTGATGCCATTTCCTATCTTTACAAAAGAATAGAAGAGGGGGCCAAGGGGAGGATGTTTACGATGATTGATGTGCTAAAAGAATTGGGATGAAAAAATTAATATTTATTCTTATTTTATTTTTAGCTGTCCCTTCCATTGCAGGTGAACCGTTTCCCAAAAAAGGCTGGTCAGATAAATTGAATCCGCTCGCAAGCAGGTATGCTGTGCCAGGAGGCGAGATTTCCATATTTGCAGGTCAGTACCCGAAAAGCCTCAATTACTACCTCGATAACAATGTTTTGTCTGCGGAGATATTTGGAGCCATGTTCGAGTCTTTGCTGTCCATAAATCCTGTTACGCTGGAGTATGAACCGGGCCTTGCTGAAAACTGGTTGATAGCTGACGATAAAAAGAGCTTTACCTTTTATATTGACAAAAGGGCCAGATGGAGCGACGGCGCCGCAATAACCGCACATGATGTAAAATGGACTTATGATGCCATAATGGATCCAAAAAACCTCACAGGCCCGCACAAATTGGACATGGAGCGTTTTCAGCCTCCTGTCGTGATCAATAAACACACGATACGTTTTACTGCTAAAACTGTTCACTGGAAAAATCTTGGCGTTGCAGGGGGTTTTCATATTCTTTGCAAGCATGCATACGAAGACAAGAATTTCAACAAGCTCAATTTTGAGTTTCCTGTAGTTTCCGGTCGTTACAAACTTGGAGAGATCAATGAAGGAATTTATATTGCTTTAAAGCGCCGTGAAGACTGGTGGGATATAAGCTCCAAAAGATCTAAGGGGACAGGGAACTTTCAATCAATGAAATTCAAGTTCTTTGCTGAAAGGGAAAATGCATTCGAGGCATTTAAAAAGGGCATGATCGATCTTTTCCCCATATATACCGCCAGGATATGGGTTAATGAAACCAAAGGGGACAATTTTTTAAAAAACCGGATAACAAAGCAAAAGATCTATAATCATCACCCGATCGGTTTCCAGGGATTTGCAATGAATATGAGAAGGCCGCCTTTTGATGACACCAGGGTTCGCAAGGCAATGGCGCTTCTTCTTGACAGAAGAAAAATGAACGCAGCCCTGATGTACGGCCAGTACTTTCTTCATAAATCATATTTTGAAGATCTATATACAAAAGAGCATCCATGCCCGAACCAGTCGGTTGAGATGGACAAAGAAAATGCCAGAAATCTTCTCAGGCAGGCTGGGTGGGAGGTGAATCCAAAAACCGGATTGCTTGAAAAAGACGGGATAGTATTTGCCTTTAAATTTTTAACCAGAAGCGCTTCTTCCGAGAAGTTCCTTGCAATATATGCCGAAGACCTGAAAGATATTGGGATAGAGCTTGTCATCGACAAAAAGGACTGGGCCGCGTGGGCAAGGGATATGGATGAATATAATTTTCAGATGACATGGGCTGCGTGGGGATCAGGTATTTTTAAAGACCCGGAGAGCATGTGGTCGTCAAAAGAGGCTGACAGGAAGGCGGGAAACAATATTACGGGCTTTAAAAACCCGCTGGTAGATAAGCTTATAGAAAAACAGAAGTCTATTTTTGATATAACAAAGCGGAATGAAATATACCGGCAAATTGATCAGATTATTTATAATGCTTATCCGTATGTGCTTTTGTGGAATATCAATTATGTAAGGCTTCTTTACTGGAATAAATTCGGGACGCCGGATACTGTTTTATCAAAATACGGAAATGAAAGCAGCGCCTACTGGTACTGGTGGATGGATGAAGATTCAAAGGCCGATCTTCAGGATGCTGTAAAAAGTAAAGGGTTTTTGCCTCCAAAGAAATCTTTAGTATATTTTGATGAAATGTTTAATTGACCGGATAAAATCTCACATTTTCGCCACGATTTCGTATGTCTTTTCAAGCGCCTGATCCAGTTTTTCGGGCATTGTGCCGCCGGCTTGCGCCATATCAGGCCTTCTGCCCCCGCCTCCGCCGAGTATGGCCGCAACCTGTTTTACAATGCTTCCTGCATTAAAACGCTTTGTTAAATCCTTTGTGACTACCGTGATAAGCAGTACTTTTGACCCTGATACACTTCCAAACACGACAATACCGGATTTTATCTTTTCCTTCAATCTATCAGCCGACAATTGAACGATTTTATTAATAATTTGTATAAGATAGCACAAGTTTTGTCAAGGTTCGGAGCCAATCCGCTAAAGCGCCATCAGCAACCTGTCATAACCGACCAGATATTCACCAGACCCCTTTTTCAGAAAAATCCCTGGCTGACTAACTACCTGCAATATAGGAAATTTTCCATCCACAGCTTCGCGAAACCTTCTGGGTTGAGGTGAAAATTTTGCATCAGCCAGTTTGGCTTCAATCGCCAGAATAGGTTTTTCGTTTACGGTAAGTATGAAATCGATCTCTTTCTTATCGTATGTTCTCACAAAATGAAGCTTCACTTCCGGCCAACCCCGATCATTAAGGCTGGTGACAAACCGGTATAATGCGCTTGCAATCAGGTTTTCAAACCGGCTGCTTTCGCTGCCGGCAAAGGTCCAATCCAGAAAATACCATTTGGGCTCTTTCCGGAGAGTGCGATGTAGTTTCCCCGTGTACGGACGAAGAGGCCAAATTAGATAGAGTTTGCGCAACGCTTCAAGCCAGTTTTTTACAGTAGAATGGTTGGCTCCAAGATCCTCTCCCAAACTTCGAAGGGAAAGGAGTGATCCCACTCGGCCGGGAAGCAATTCCACCAGATGAGAAACACGGTCGAGTTCTCGAATACCGGACAGATCGCGCAGATCCTCTCTTATTAGAAGTGTGATATAATCTCTGTGCCATTTCCGGGATCGCTTTTCAGATCCGGAAATAAGTGGGGCAGGAAAAGGTCCGAACCTGTAGTAGGACTCTGCCAGCTCTTTTGAAACAGGCGGAGATTCGGCTAACTTAACATCGAAGGTCTTTGCCATATTTTTCCAGTCGCCATCTTCGTATAGCCAGGAGGAGGGCATGTCATTGATATTGCCGGCCCATTCCCTCAGCGAAAAAGGAAATAAATGCGCCATGGTGTATCGCCCTATTAGAGAATCTCCGCTTCTTCGGAAAAGGTCAAGACGGGCGCTGCCTGTCACAATGAGGCTGATCAGATGCTGATATTCATCGTAGATGCCTTTAAGGATATTTTTCCAGCGGGTCATCTTGTGAATTTCGTCAAGGACCACATAAGGTTTTTCAATTCGTAACAGCGATGCTTCTTTGACAAAAAAATCCGGATCCTTCCGATACCTGGTCCTGACCTTTTCAATATCCCAGTTATAATATAGAGGCGAACAACCTTTTTCTTTCAGGAACTTGCGGGCCAACGAAGTCTTTCCGCACTGGCGCGGACCGGCAATGAAAAGCATGGTATTGCCCAGCCACTCATCCGAAAAGGCAAAACCGGCTATTTCCCTTTCTTTAAAAACGGACATTATGCTCTCCATTTTACGCAAAATATGGATAGACGTCAAGCCAATTTTAAAGCAGAAAGATGATTTTTCTTAAAAGAATCCCAATGGTCTATAAAAATTGTTTGAAAGATTGCTTTATCAATTTTTGGTGTGATAACGATATGATATATTCAGTTATTTCTCTCCAAGGCGTAGGCTCTACGAGCCGGAGGCAAAATCGCTACAAATCAATCTTGTGCCAAGAAGATTTGTATTTATTAATTAAGGAGTTAAATAATTTTACATTTTCTCCACGATTTCGTATGCCTTTTCAAGGGCCTGATCAAGTTTTTCGGGCATTGTGCCGCCGGCTTGCGCCATATCTGGTCTTCCGCCTCCGCCTCCGCCGACTATGGCTGCAACCTGTTTTACAATGCTTCCTGCATTGAAACGGTTCGTTAAATCCTTTGTTACAACTACGATAAGCAGTACCTTTGACCCTGATACACTTCCAAGCACGACAATGCCGGATTTTATCTTTTCCTTAAGCCTGTCGGCCAGCTCTCTAAGCGCCGCGGGTTTATCAACCGCGACTTTTTTTGCCAGGATTTTTACACCGTTTATGGAGCGAATATCTTCTTCAGTCCCTCCTGCTTTTGCTGCGGCAAGATTTGCTTTGAGCTTTTCCATTTCTTTCTCAATGGACTTATAGCCGGTTAATATTTTATCAACCCTTTTCGCAATATCTTCCGGTTTTTCTTTAATCAAACGGGCTGTTTCCTGAACTATCTTTGAAGTCTTCTGGATATATTCAAGCGCTGCTTCGCCTGTCAGGGCTTCGATCCTTCTTATTCCCGATGCCACGCTGGATTCTCCGGTTATCTTGAAAAGGCCGATATCGCCGGTGCGGCCGGTATGAGTTCCTCCGCAGAGTTCCTTGCTGAAAGATGCAAGGGAAACAACCCTGACCCGGTCTCCATATTTTTCTTCAAAAAGGGCCATGGCCCCTGATTTGAATGCTTCTTCAGCATCCATTTCTTTAATTTCAACCAAAACATTTTCGCGTATCCGGTTGTTTACAAGGGTTTCAATTCTATTTAAGGCATCGCCGTCAACCTGAGAAAAATGGGTAAAATCAAAGCGGAATCTGTCGGGCGCTACAAGTGAGCCCGCCTGTTTTACATGGGCGCCAAGGACATTACGCAGGGCATAATGGAGAATATGCGTGGCTGTATGGTTGCAGGCGGTTGCATTGCGCCGGGTTTTATCAACAGACAGGGTTACTTCTTCCCCCTTTTTTATATGCCCTGAAATGATTTTGCCTTTATGGATTATAATGCCCGTTGAATCTTTAATTGTGCTAGTGATGGCCACGTCAACGCCCTGATTGTCATTTCCGCCGGTTATCTTTCCTGTATCACCGGCCTGTCCACCGGACTCAGCATAAAAAGGTGTGATATCGGTTACAATTTCAATATCGGTTCCAGGTCCGGCTTCAACAACCTCATTTCCGTTTTCAACCATAACCAGAACCTTTGAGGTGCATGATAAAGTGTCGTAACCGACAAACCCGGATTTAATGCCTTTAGCGGAAAGCTTTTTATATGCATCGCTTACACCTGAAAATGTCGTGACAGATCTTGATTTTGTTCGCTGTATTTCCATGGCTTCGTTAAAGCCTGTTATGTCAAGAGTCATGCCCTTGTCTCTGACAACATCTTTTATGATATCAACCGGGAATCCGTATGTATCATATAGTTTAAATATCATATGACCCGGCACTTCCTTTAAGTTTTTTGCCTGTATATCTGATAGACTGTCGTTTAAGAGTTTTAGGCCATTGTCTAAAGTTTCAGAAAATCTGACCTCTTCATTTTTTATAACACTTGTAATAAAATCTGCGGCATCTGAAAGCTCGGGGTAGGCCGGTTTCATTATATCAAATACCACTTCTGCTGTTTCATGAAGAAATGGCTTGTCAAGCCCAATATTGCGTCCGTAACGTATGGCCCTGCGCATGATGCGGCGCAGCACATATCCTCTTCCTTCATTTGAGGGAAGTATTCCGTCACCTATGAGAAATGCCGAGGCCCTGCTATGATCGGCAATTACTTTCATGGCAATATCGGTTTGAGATGACTCTCCGAGCCTCTTTTCAGAAAGGGTTTCGATTTTTTTTATAATGGGCAGGATAAGATCGGTGTCAAAGTTTGTGGGCACATTCTGCACAAGAGAGGCTATCCGTTCGAGACCCATGCCGGTGTCGATGCTTGGTCTTGGAAGTGGGGTCATCTTTCCTGAGGCGTCGCGGCTATACTGCATGAAAACAAGGTTCCAGATTTCAAGGTATCTGTTGCATTTGCATCCCACCTTGCAATCAGGACTGTTGCAACTAAATTCTTCTCCCCTGTCGATAAGTATTTCGCTGCAAGGGCCGCATGGGCCTGTATCTCCCATTGACCAGAAATTATCCTTTTTTCCAAAGCGCACAATCCGGTCTTCTGACACGCCGATATTTTTACGCCAGATATTATATGCCTCATCGTCATCAAGATAGATCGAAACCCACAGGTCTTCTGTCGGCAGGTTATATCCGTTTACAAGCAGATCCCAGGCAAACTCAATCCCTTTTTCCTTGAAATAATCGCCAAAGGAAAAGTTTCCTAACATCTCGAAAAAGGTATGATGCCGGGCAGTATAACCCACATTTTCCAGGTCGTTATGTTTCCCGCCTGCGCGCACGCATTTCTGTGATGTAGCAGCCCTTACATAACTTCTTTTTTCTTCGCCCAAGAAGGTGCGCTTAAACTGGACCATCCCTGCATTGGTAAACAGCAATGTAGGATCATCTGAAGGAACAAGGGAAGAACTTCTTATAATCCGATGATTATGCTTTTTAAAATATTCAAGGAATTTATTTCGTATTTCATCGCCCGTCATTTTCATGAGTTGCTGGTTGCTCGTTGCTGGTTACTGATCACTAACCACTACTGCCCCCTGTCTCTTTGCTTTCTTCCTTTTGCGAAAGACCCAGTTTTTCTCTAACTTGTTTCAAAGCGGAATTATAAATATCCGGATTTTCGCTTAAGAATTTTTTCACATTTTCACGACCCTGGCCTATCCGTTCACCTTTGTATGAATACCATGACCCGCTTTTGTTAATTATGCCGGCTTCAACACCTGCGTCAATAAGGTCGCCTGCTTTTGATATGCCTTCACCATACATAATGTCAAATTCAGCGTCCTTGAAAGGAGGCGCCATCTTGTTTTTTACAACGCGCACCCTTGTGCGGTTTCCCACAATATCCTGGCCGTCTTTTATAGCGCCGATGCGTCTGATATCGAGTCTTACAGATGAGTAAAACTTGAGGGCATTCCCACCGGTAGTTGTTTCAGGATTGCCGAATACCACACCTATTTTCATGCGCATCTGGTTAATAAAGATAACCGATGTCATGGTTTTGTTTATTGAAGCGGTCAGCTTTCTAAGCGCCTGCGACATGAGCCTGGCCTGAAGCCCCATGTGAGAATCACCCATCTCCCCTTCGATTTCCGCTCTGGGAACAAGCGCTGCAACCGAGTCTATAACTATGATATCTATTGCTCCGCTTCTAACCAGCATATCGGTTATTTCAAGCGCCTGTTCACCTGTATCAGGCTGCGCAAGTAAAAGCTCGTCACAATTTACGCCAAGCTTTTTTGCATACCCGACATCAAGAGCATGCTCAGCATCTATAAATGCGGCAATGCCGCCCCGTTTCTGAGCTTCTGAAATAATATGAAGGGTTAAAGTTGTTTTGCCGCCTGACTCCGGGCCAAAAACCTCTGTGACCCTGCCCCTTGGCAGTCCTCCTACGCCCAGCGCCTTATCAAGCGCAAGGGAGCCGGTCGGTATTACCGGAACATCAATAATCGGCTGGCTGCCTAACTTCATAATAGAACCTTTGCCGAACTGACGTTCAATCTG
Organism: Candidatus Desulfaltia bathyphila; assembly: GCA_014381545.1. Classification (GTDB taxonomy): domain Bacteria; phylum Desulfobacterota; class Desulfobacteria; order Desulfobacterales; family ETH-SRB1; genus Desulfaltia; species Desulfaltia bathyphila. Next base: position 16,356 of record JACNLL010000024.1, on the reverse strand, counting down.
AGCCATGGCGGTTTCCGCGGCTTTTTCTTTGTCCGGTGAAATGCTCATAATATCCTCCCAAAATATATTTTTATCTAAAGTGATCGGTTTTACTATAATGATACGCTGATCAGCTTTGTGTAAACAGCGCCGGTCGATTTCAGATCGCTTTTAAACAGAATAATATTATCTGCAACAAATGATTCCGACTCAAATTCTCCATATTTTTTTATCGCATTAATAAGTTTTGCCTGGTTGATCTGTCCTTTTACACGAGCCAGCGTTAGATGACCTTTAAACGGCCTGTTCTCTTTTGGAAAACCGATTTTTTCTAATTTATCGTCAAGGCTCTTTTGCAGTTGAATAAGCATATCAATCTGCCCCCTGATGCCGATCCATAAGACACGGGGACGATTAATGCCGGGAAAGGCGCCGATCCCTTTTACAGCAAGAGCTATCGGAGCATAATCTGCGGCGGATTTAAATATTGCTGCGCCGACCTTTTGTGTGTCGTCTTTGTTGATATTGCCTAAAAATTTCAGTGTAAGGTGGATGTTTTTTGGCCTGACCCACCGGGTATCAAATCCATCAGACTTCAGGCCTTCCTGGATATTGGCGATGAAAGACCTTATTTTTTCCGGCAGTTCAAAACCTATGAAAGTGCGTATGATGTCAGGCATTTGGAAGAGTAAACTGCGGTTCCCCAACTGTAAATTTACCATCTGAAATCCAATTCTTTAATATTTCAGCGATCTCACGAGCCTTTACAATGCTGGAAATAGGCACGGTTGGGACAGTCTCCCCGTTAAATTTTATATGGCCGCTTTTAAGTTCGGCATAACTAACCTGGCCGTAGCTTTTTGATATACCATTTGGATAATCATGTCCATAATCGACTATCTGGGTAAAAATTTCCTTGTCAGATATAGCAGTGTATTGCACAATTTCTTCGTTTAATATCGGAATCGGAACTCCCAGACCTACGGCCAGCGAACATCCATAACCCTGAAGACTAACGCCAACCAGCCAGTTCGGACTCATAGTTTTCATGTCTCCCATGACCCACAATGTTCCGGCAGGTGCGACAGGAACACCTCTTTTAGTTCTCTTTACAGAAGGGTTGTGCTGGGTTCCGTGCCATGTGACATACCCAATGCCACCGCCCAAAAAAATCCTGGTTCCAAGTCCGATGGTTTTGTAATATGGATCATTAAAAAGAGGGCTTAATTGTCCGGCAGAGCAGTAGTTTGCATTGCCCGCTTTTGGTTTAAGAGCGCCCATATAAGTATAAACAGTTTTGTTGGTAAGATTTACGGCACAGTTATAATTTTGATACCCGTTTCTTGGGTTGCAAAGTGTTGCGCTAGGAAGGGTGCGCAGAGTTATTTCCTTTTCTATCATCCTGTTTGGATAGCATGCCGTCCCATAAGATGTTGCTTTTAAATATACCTTCTTTTTTGCAACCAGATCCTGAATTACATGGCCACCTCCGTATTTGAATTCACCCGGGTATACCTTGTTTAACGGATCATCCTCGCAGGGTTCCGTGGCCCCGATATAGCAGTCTATGGCAGCTAATCCCGCATATGCTGGCACCTTGTTCAGCCAGACTTTGGAAGCCTTAATTCCCGGAACAGAATGCCCGAAATTAATAAAAGCTCCTGAAGAACACATGGGGGCAAAGGTTCCTGTGGTCACCACGTCAACATGTCTTGCAGCTTCAATCGGGCCTTCATTTTTGACAATATCGATGATTTCCTCGGCTGTAACCACAACTACTTTACCGGATTTGATTTTTTCGTTGATTTCCTTATAAGTTTTGTTGACTTTATATTTTTTCATTACTGATAATTCTCTTAAAATTCATAATTCATAATTTAGGAATTTGGGGATTGATCCGCCTGCGGCGGACTACTGATTTTAATCCGTCAATCCCTCAATTCCTCAATTCCTCAATCAACTCCATTCTTTGCGCCTTAGCGGCTGAACTGTTACCTCGATTTTACGTCATTGATCTTGCCTGTAATATTGTTTTTTATCCAGGTTGCATCCCACCATTCAACAGGGTTTGCAAAGGTGTTATGGATAAGAATGCCGAAATGCAGATGATCGCCGCCTGCAAGGCCTGTCATGCCTGTGCGGCCTATAATTTCACCCTTTGATACAAGCTGATCCTTTTGCGCATTATAACTGCTTAAATGAGAATACATGCTAAGCAGCCCGAATCCATGATCGATTATGACGGTTTTTCCATAAATACCAAGATAGCCGGTAAAAACTACCTTTCCACTGTTGGATGCAGGCACCGGCGAATGCGCAACAGACGCCAGATCTATGCCAAGGTGTACCTGCTGGTCGATTATTTGTCCTTTGTATTTGTATGTTCGATGATCAGCAAATCCAGCCCTGTTTGCCGACTTTGGCAGCCTTTGAAATGGCCCGTTCCAGTATAACACGTTGTCGGTTTTTTGCCCCAGTTCTGTTACCTGTTTGTGGTTGTTTTGGCGAAGATTACGATTTATTCTTAAAAATTTATCCAGCACGGATGTTTTGGAATCTGATGGAGCATCAATTTCGAATTCCGGCATCTTATAGTCTAAAAATTTATCTGAAATGTTAATCACATCTTTTCTAAAATCCTTCTTTTTTATATAATAAGATAATCCGGCTATTGCATTGTTGCCTGCCCGGTCGGTTGCTTTAACAAAAATTTCGGTTTTTGGCCCCTTGTCGTAACTGAGTGCAAAAAAGGCCATGAAGATATCAGGATCTTTAAAATATCCTGAATAGCCCGGGAAGAAATTTTTTCCAACACATATTCCGCTCTTTGGACACGGTTCGGACAGCCTGTATATGGCAAGGGCTGCTCCGCCCTGGCTTATATTGTGGACTCTGCTCAAAATATCTATTTCAGGCGCCATAGTGTCAATCGTTATATTTTTTTCAATATATGTTTTATTGCCGTGCCACCATTCACGCCAGGAAAAATCCCGCGCAACAATACGCAGAATTGCCTTGCCGTCGCTAACTCCTATTTTCCCTGGCTCTATCTTGATTTTAAAGGTCTCTTTATGAATTTTTCCGCCCTTATACTCTGGTGACTGAAAGTCCTTATCAAGCAGCACAACCTCTTTGCCATCTTTATAAAGACCGATCCACACCATTCGCATACCGCTTTTAGTATCAGACACCGAGATGGAAAGCTCTTGAGATGCTTTTATTGACAAAGAGGGGAGTTCCAGAGTAACAGACGGTTTTTCGCCCTCAAATAGAGTTGAGAAAAACCATGCTATTGGAACAATCAATATAAAACAGATTAGAGCGACAAAGTGATATTTTGTCTTAGTTTTCAATGTGTTGCATCCTGTCCTTAATTTTAATATATTAACAAAACATAACAGCTAAAAAATGTGTAATCAAGGTAAAGTTTTCGTTTCTTGACTTTTAACCATGTGTAAGATAAATTTTTTTGTGGATTTAAGCAGGACGGGAAGCAAATTCATTATGGGTAATATTGTCAAAACAGGTAATATATCAATAGGCCGTGGAGAGCCTCTTGTGCTTATTTCAGGGCCATGTGTGATAGAGGATTATGAAACCAGTTTTGAAATAGCTTCATTTCTTAAAGAACTTACGCAGGAATTGGGCATTCCCTTTGTATTCAAGGCGTCCTATGACAAGGCCAACCGCACATCAATAAATTCTTTCAGGGGTCCTGGACTGGTTGATGGGCTTAAAATTCTTGCGCAAATAAAGTCAGAACTCGGCATAAAGATTCTTTCAGATGTTCACAGAATAACTGAAGTGGAAAGAGCTGCACAGGTACTGGATATAATACAGATTCCTGCTTTTTTGTGCAGGCAGACCGATTTTATTTTAGAGGTTGCCGGGGCCGGAAAGCCGGTAAATATTAAGAAAGGACAGCTTCTTGCTCCCTGGGATGTTGTCAATATTGTTAAAAAGATAACCTCTGCAGGAAACAAACGGATCATGATTACGGAACGGGGCACAATGTTCGGCTATAACAATCTAATTGTAGATTTCCGCGGAATAAAGATAATGCAGGATACAGGCTGGCCGATAATCTTTGACGCCACTCACAGCATCCAGCTTCCAGGAGGGGCTGGTTCAAGTTCCGGAGGGCAGCGTGAATTTGCGCCGATCCTTGCAAGAGCTGCGGTTGCCGCAGGTGCAGACGGAATATTTATGGAGGTTCATAAAGATCCGGACATGGCGCTTTGTGACGGACCGAATTCATTAAAGCTTGACTCCCTTTATAATCTGTTATTTCAGCTCAAAGCTATCAGGAAGGCTTTGGATGTTCAATCGGAATCGTAAAGCAATGCTTGCAGATAAACTAAAACATATTAAACTGTTGCTTCTTGATGTAGATGGAGTTCTTACTGACGGCAGTATAATCTATAATGACAATGCCGAGGAGACCAAGGTTTTTAATGTGAAAGACGGGCTTGGGATAAGGCTTCTCATCGAAGCAGGAATAGATGTATGTGTCGTAACAGGAAGAACTTCAAAGGCGCTTTTGCACAGGTGTAAAAATCTTGGCATTTCATATATATTCGACGGAGTCGGCGATAAGGCTTCTGTTATGGATTCTATCATCACGCGGACAGGCGTGCTGCCCGAAGAGATCGCATTTATTGGCGACGATTTGCCCGATCTTTCCCTGATGAAACTGGTCGGTCTTTCCATTGCCGTAGCCGATGCACACGAAAAGCTGGTGGAAAAAGCCGATATGGTTACATCGGCAAAGGGCGGATTTGGCGCTGTAAGAGAGGTTTGCGAAACCATATTAAAAGCTCAGGGGCTTTTAGAAAATATTATCAGGCGTTTTGAATAATGCTTTTTATGAAGAAAAAAAATACTAAAAATAAAAGGCTGAATTTTTTTTTAGTTACAATTATTCTTGTTTCCCTGGGCGCCATTTCGGCGGTTTTTATAGGCTATCGATTAATTTTGAATAAAGAGGGCAAGTTCATTTCATTCCTTAACACCAAGGCAAACATATCAATAAGCAAGGTTTACCAAACAGCGACGCGTGATGGGATAAAGGAATGGAGCCTGGAGGCTAAATCAGCATATTATATTAATGCAACCAAACAGGCAAATCTCCATGATGTTATTGTAACTTTTTTTCTTAAAGATGAAGGAAAGGTTTATCTGACGGCTGATCAGGGTATTCTGAAAACAGATTCAAATGACATAGAGGTTACAGGCAACGTTGTTGTGCAAAATGAAACTTACAGCCTGAAAACTAAAAAGCTTAATTACGAACACACCAAACGGATTATTTTTTCAAAAGTTCCTGTGGAAATTGTCGGTGATTCACTCAATCTTACAGCCGACTCGATGAGTTTTGATTTAAATACCAACAGGATCTTGTTTGAAGGAAGGATTAAGGGCAGTTTTAGTGAGATTATTACTTTATAATATGAGACCTTATCGAGCATCCTATTATGTCTGTGTTGCAATTTTGTTGTTTGTATGTGTTTTTGAGGTGTTTTTTGCATATGCCGAGGATCCGGCAACAAATCCGGAAAAAGACAGCAAGAAAATTCATATTACATCAGACAGGCTGGTTGCCGACAATGAAGCCATGTCCGCTGAATTTATTGGAAATGTTGTAGCAATCAGGGAAACCGATGTTATTACAGCCGACAGGCTTAAGATTTTTTATAAAAAAGGTGTGGATAAAAAAGAGAACCCGGCAGCCGGAGAGGAAATGATAGAAAAGATTGTCGCAAACGGCAATGTAGTAATAAAATTCGATGACAAGGTCGCAATGGCACAACAGGCGGTTTATACGGCGGAAACAGGGATTATTGTTTTAACAGGTCCAAATTCGAAGGTTACAAGCGGAAACAATTTTATTTCAGGCGAAAAAATAACCATGTACAGATCTGATGACCGCATGATAGTTGAAGGCGGCAAAGAAAAACGGGTTGAAGCTGTATTTTATTCAAAAGATAATAATATGAAATAGCACGAGCTCAATAAACGAGACCATGACAAAATTATCTCTTCAAAAATTGATTAAAATCTATAATGGAAAGCGGGTGGTAAGCTGCGTAAGTCTGGATGTTGAAAGCGGCAGTGTTGTCGGCCTTCTTGGTCCTAACGGCGCCGGCAAAACCACTACTTTTTATATGACTGTTGGAATTATAAAGCCTGATGAAGGGAAGGTTTTTATTGACGATGAAGATATCACCGATTACCCCATGTATATGAGGGCTCGCAAGGGTGTTGGATATCTTCCTCAGGAGCCTTCAATATTCAGAAAGCTCTCTGTAAAACAAAATATTTTAGTGATTCTTGAAGCGCTGTCTATCTCAAAGTCGGAACATAATTATCGCGCAAACATGCTTCTTGACGAACTGGGCATCAAGCACCTTGCAGATCAAAAGGCTAATATGCTTTCAGGAGGAGAGCGACGGCGGCTCGAAATTACGCGTGCATTAGCTGCCAAGCCGTCATTTATTTTATTAGACGAACCTTTTGCAGGTATTGATCCTCTGGCTGTTATTGATATAAAAAACATAATTGAACACCTTAAAAAACGAGGAATTGGAATTTTGATATCCGATCATAATGTCAGGGAAACGCTTGAGGTTTGCGGCAAGGCATATATATTAAATGCAGGAGAAGTTATTGAATCGGGCAGTCCGGAAAAAATAGCTTCCAGTGAAATAGCCCGGCGCATATATTTAGGGGATGAGTTCAGGTTATAAAACGATGCTTGAATTACGACAACAGCTAAAATTGTCCCAGCAGCTTATCATGACACCGCAGCTCCAGATAGCTATTAAGCTTCTGCAGCTATCCCGTCTGGAGCTTATGGATACTATCCAACAGGAACTGGAGGAAAATCCAGGGCTGGAAGAGGTGACGGATGTTGCTGCTGAAGAACAGTCTGTGGAGCAATCTGAAGCTGTGGCGGCTGAAAAACCGATCAAAGAGGTTACAATAGAAGAAAAAATTAATGATAATATTGACTGGAGCAATTATCTTGATGAATACAATTCGTCCGGCAGAATCCATTTTGAAACCGAAAAGAAAACTGCGCTAAATTTCGAATCCTTTGTAGCGCGCAAAGAATCTTTGAATGAACACCTTCTCTGGCAGCTGCTTATGACATTTCAGGCAAAGGAGCAACAAAGGATTGGAAGCTTAATTATTGGCAATATGGATAAAGACGGGTATCTAAAGGTTTCTGTCGAAGAGCTTGTTGCATCAAGCAACTCAACAACCGAAAAAGTAAATAACATTTTGTTATTAATGCAGACTTTTGACCCGATCGGAGTATGCGCCAGAGATCTCGGCGAATGTCTCCTCATTCAGGCAAGGCATTTAGGGCTTAATAATACTGTAGTAACCGATATTATCAATAACCATCTCAAGCATCTTGAAAATAAAAATTATAAAGCCCTATCAAGAGCATTAAAAGTAAGCATTGAAGAGATTCTTTCTGCTGTAAATGTTATTAAAGCGCTGGAGCCAAGACCCGGACGGCAATTTTCCGATGAAGAGCCTCAATATATCATCCCTGACATTTTTGTTTATAAATCGGAAAATGAGTTTGTGATAATGATAAATGATGAAGGAATGCCAAAGCTCCGAGTCAGTTCTTTTTATAAAAATGCAATAAAACGTGGAGAAAAGATTTCCGGCAGTGCAAAGAACTATATGCAAGAGAAAATGCGTTCAGCAACATGGTTAATCAAAAGCATTTATCAGCGCCAGAAGACCATCTACAGGGTTATGGAAAGCATATTGAAATTCCAGCAAGACTTTTTTGAAAAGGGAGTAGCATACTTAAAGCCGATGGTGCTAAGGGATGTCGCTCAGGATATAGGCATGCACGAATCAACAATCAGCAGGGTTACAACAAACAAGTATGCTCATACTCCCCAGGGTATTTTTGAATTGAAATATTTTTTTAATAGTTCTATTAATCGAATAGATGGTGAGGCAATAGCCTCTGTCAGCGTTCAGGAAAAGATAAAGCAGATTATTGCTGGTGAAAATCCCAGAAAACCTTACAGCGATGATAAAATCTCGAAACTTTTGAAGCGGCTGAATATTGATATTGCCAGGAGGACAGTAGCCAAGTATCGGGAAAGGCTAAAAGCGCTGCCATCAAACAAACGTAAACAATACTATGGGTAAAACTTAGGTGCCTTCCATGACCAAAAAAGCAAGCCGCCTTCTCTGAGGGTGGTAATTTGACTATAATCAAGGAGGTTCTTTTAGCATGCAGACATCTGTAACTTTTAAAAATCTGGATTCTTCTGAAAATTTAAAATCATATGTTCAAGAAAAACTTAACCGGTTTGATAAATACTTGTACAATCCGGCAGAAGCAAAGGTTGTTCTTTCGGTTGAAAAGTTTCGTCATATAGCGGAAATCAATATTATTGGCGACAGACTAAATGTAAACGGCAAAGAAGAAACAGGCGACATGTATTCGGCTATTGATATGGTTCTGGATAAGCTTGAAAAACAGATAAAGAAAAACAGGCAAAAAAACAGAGGTTATAGAGGCGGTTCAAAAGCCAGAGTAAAAGGCGCTTTTGTTGAAGACATTGTTCATCGCGATGTAAATGTTGAAAGAGATGTCAGGATTAAAAATATCGAATATAAACCAATGGATATAGAAGAAGCTATAATGCAGATGGATCTTATAAACAGTGATTTTCTTGTATTTACAAATGCCAGGACTAATCAGGTTAATGTTCTTTACGGCCGCAAGGATGGCCACTACGGTTTGATTCAGCCCGGCACAGGCAAGTAAATATTCCTGAAACTATCAATTGGACTTTTTGCTCAATTGAGGGAATAATAAAATTTTTGGTGAATATTAAATGAAAATTCTTGACGTTTTAGATAAAGAAGCAATTCTTGTTGAGCTTAAATCGGATGACAAGAAGGGGGTGCTTGAAGAACTTGTCAGGCCTGCGGCCCGTATTGCCGGCGTAAAGCATGAAGAAATTATGCGAGTACTCCTTGAGAGGGAACGATTAGGCAGCACCGGAATAGGCGGAGGAATCGGTATTCCACACGGCAAACTAAAGAGCCTGAAATCACTGGTGCTTGGTTTTGGTCTTAGCCGAAAAGGGGTTGACTTTGAATCTATGGACGGCAAGCCCACCCACATCTTTTTTCTTCTGGTTACACCGGAAAATTCCACGGGCCTTCATTTGAAATTGCTTGCCAGGATTTCCAAGATTCTTAAAAATGATCTTTTTAAGGAAAAACTGCTGGGGGCTACCGGCAGCGAGGAAATCCTTTCCATCATAAAGGAGGAAGATGACAGGTTTTAAACACTTTTTACGGATTCATCACCATTAATAAGGGGTTTTATGATAGGCATAGTTATTGTTACGCACAGACAGCTTGGGGATTCATTAATTGATGCCGCTGAATTCATTCTTGGCGGCAGGCCGGAAGCTATGGAGTCGGTCTCCATAGATTTGAATGAAAAAGCAGATATGCTTCGCTTGAAAATTGCCGAAGCGATAAACAGGGTAAAAACAAAAGAAGGGGTGCTTGTTTTAACCGATATGTTTGGTGGAACCCCTTCCAATCTAAGCTATTCATTTCTTGAAGAAGGAAGGATAGAGGTTTTATCTGGTGTTAACCTCCCGATTTTATTAAAAGCGGTTAAGGCTCGAAAAAACACTGAGATTAGCAACCTCGGACAAAGCCTGGAAGCTTTTGGGAAGAAGAGCATTTCCCTTGCAAGTGGTGTTTTGAAAGGAAACAAACGCAAATAGTTTGATGTGTTAAAATAAGGAGGCATTATGAGCATAAAAATAGGCATCAACGGTTTTGGAAGAATAGGACGTCTTATTTTCAGAGCCGCTATTAATCATCCGGAAGTTGAGGTCGTGGCAATTAATGATCTTACAGATTCAGCCACAATGGCCTATCTTCTTGCCTATGATTCTGTACATGGTAAACTTGGCGTTGAAGTTACAGCCAGGGACGATTCAATTGAAGTAGCAGGAAAATCTGTTGGCATTACATCCATAAAGGACCCTGCCAATCTTGTCTGGAGAGACTTTGGGGTTGATATTGTCGCTGAATGTACCGGGCTTTTCAGGGATTCCGAAAGCGCGTTAAAGCATCTTGCTGCAGGGGCCCGAAAGGTTATTATATCCGCCCCTGCCAAAGATCCCGATATTACAATCGTCATGGGTGTTAACTCAAATCAGTATAATCCCGCGCAACATCACATTATATCAAATGCCTCCTGTACCACAAACTGTCTTGCGCCTGTTGCCAAAGTGCTTTTAGAAAATTTTGGTATCAGAAGCGGGCTGATGACTACCATACATTCTTACACAGGAGATCAGCGTCTCCTTGATTTTCCTCACAAAGACCTGCGCAGAGCACGAGCCGCAGCTCTGTCAATGATTCCGACGACAACAGGCGCAGCAAAGGCGGTTGCTCTTGTGCTTCCGGAATTGTCAGGAAAGCTCAACGGGCTTGCGATCCGCGTTCCAACGCCGAATGTGTCGATCGTTGATTTGGTGGTAACAGTGGAAAAGTCCGGAGTTACTGTTTCTGATGTTAACCAGGCCCTTAAAACAGCCGCAGAAGGAGCCCTTTCCGGAATATTGGGGTATAGCGAACTTCCGCTGGTATCAATCGACTACAATGGATCGCCGCTATCCTCCATTGTTGATGCGCCGACTACATATGTTGTCGATAACATGGTAAAGGTGCTTTCCTGGTACGACAATGAAGCGGGCTACTCAAACAGGATGGTCGATCTTGCCGCCATGATAGGGGGGCAGCTGTGATGTTGAGATCGAATATGAAGCGTCGAAAACCACTGATTGCCGGCAACTGGAAAATGTTTAAAACCTGCCAGGAGGCTGTGGAAACAGCACAGCACCTTGTTAAACTAATAGCTGATAATACAACAATTGATGTTATGATTGCCCCTACGTTTACGTCTCTTATGCCTGTTTCGGATGTTGTGAAAGGAACTTGTGTTGCGCTTGGCGCCCAGAATCTTTTCTGGGAACCCGAAGGGGCCTATACAGGTGAAATATCATCGGCCATGCTCGTATCAGCCGGATGCAGTTATGTTATAATAGGTCATTCTGAGCGGCGTCAATATTTTGGAGAAACCGATATAACAGTTAACAAAAAAATAAAGGCAGCGATTAAAGATAATTTAACACCTATTGTATGTGTGGGAGAATCTGAAAAGGAGCGCGAGTCAAACCATACATTTTCCGTTCTTGACAAACAGATTGCAAAGGGATTAGAAGATTTGATTCCAAGTGATCTTGAGACACTGATTATAGCTTATGAGCCTGTCTGGGCCATCGGGACAGGAAAAACAGCGACAAACGAGCAGGCTCAGGCAGTTCATCAGTATTTACGCTCATTGATCGAAAAAAAATTCGGCAATAATCTTGCCAATTCCGTAAGCATATTGTATGGAGGCAGCGTCAAACCGGATAATATAAAAGAGCTTATGTTAATGCCCGATGTTGACGGCGCACTTGTAGGAGGCGCAAGTCTAAATGCAGAGACATTCAGCAAAATAGTTTTAGGTTTTTGAACCGCAATTATAAAAATGGGAAAGTTCCTTACGGTCGAAGATTCCATGCAGTTTACTGCAGGGAACTCTTCAAAATAAATGTGCTTCAGGTATAATCAAATTTAAACCAGGAAAAACTCACGAATAAGAAATCATAAAGAAAGAACCAGCCATAAATATAAAGAAATAGTGGTAGCTTAACCAAAGAGTCAGGCAAAAATGGCATTTTATACCAGGTTCTTTCTTAACGATTTCTAATTCCTTCAAACAGTTTCCTGTTTTAAATCTGATCACACCCAAAGCTCGATTTCAGATTTAAATATAAAATTATGATTACAACAATATTGATAATAATACACGTTATAGTATGTATAGCCCTTGTTATGATTGTTTTGCTGCAGACCGGAAAGGGGGCGGATATGGGCGCCGCTTTTGGAGGGGGTTCCAGCCAGACCCTTTTCGGCGGCACAGGCGCATCAACCTTCCTGACCAAGGCGACAACAGTTGCGGTAATTGTGTTTATGCTAACATCGCTGGGGCTTGCATATATATCTTCTCATAGAATCGGCGATTCTGTTGTGATGGAACAAAAGGCGCCGGCAGAGAAACAGTCAGCGCCAGTTGCACCTGAAAAAAGCGCTCCATTCAAGCCATAGGGCTCGCTTCCGGCAAAACCCGCTAAATAAATTTTTACTTTTTTCAGAATTTTCAAAATGCCGAAGTGGTGGAATTTGGTAGACACGCTGTCTTGAGGGGGCAGTGGGGTAACCCGTGCCGGTTCAAGTCCGGCCTTCGGCACCACGTTTTCTTTGTAAAAGGCCTTTTTATCAAAAAGGCACGGTAACTCTCTACGTTCTATCCGGAATCTGCACCATGATCCGGTTGTCTTTCAGCTTGACCGGGTAGGTGCGAACCGGCCTTGGCGATTTGAGCATTTTCCCCAGGGTTGTGAAGAATCCAGTTCCTTTTAGCCATTGGACTACGTTTCCATCAGTAACATCAAATTGAGAACCATGCCGCGGGCAGGTCACCACGGCGCTATCAAGCCGGCCACGTGATAGCTTTCCTCCCATGTGTGGGCAGCGGTTGTCGGAAGCGTAGTAATTATCGCCAACCTTGACCAGAAGTATCTCTTGTCCTTTGATTAGGACTTCTTTCATGGCTCCTTTGGCAAGCTCACCAGTCTTGCCGACTTCGATCCAACTACTCATTTGTTTCACCTCCTGCGTTGAGACCAAGCTGTTTGCGGTCTGGTTGCTCCAATACTCATTACCAAGACATGATAAATGAGAAAAATTAGTTTAGAGCCATGCCGATGACCAGACCGACGGCAATTCCAAGGCCTATAAATATTGAACCGACTACGATTCCAACTGCAACATTCTTCTCTGCTAACTGTTTTGATGTATTAAACGGGGTCATCCTGTCAAACATTTTATAACCAATCATCATAAATACCAGGGTCAATAAAACTCCAACTATTGCATAACCAAGGTTCAGTAATGTAATTGAGATTTCCATTACTTTAACACCCCCTTTATTTTACCGATTTTATTAACGTAACCGATGGTTTCTTTACTGTTTTTGCCTGTAACATCAGGCAAAGTTGATTGTATGGATTCCCACATGTTGGGATTAAGTCCCTTATTCTTTGCTATTTTTTGGGCTTTAATAATATTTCCCTTGCCGGCATTGTAAGACCCAAACATGAAATTTATCCGATCCATATATGGGCGTTCCGCCTTCCATAAATTCCATATCATTCTATTGTAATAAATACCCGCTGCGATATTCCAGCGGGGCTGTTTTCTTGTGCCCTTGATGCTTGGATTTTTCCTTGTAATTTCTTCAAAGGTTCTTGGCATTATCTGCATAACACCCTCTGCTCCCACTCTTGATCTGGCATCTGCCTGCAACCTTGATTCAGCTACTGCCTGAGCCTTGAAATAATGCCAGTCAAAACCAGGGCCAAAATATCTCTTTGAATACTTTGAAAAGTACTTGTCATATTTTACTACCCTGTTATATCGTTCAAAGGTATGGGCTGTTACAGGCATAAGAAGCAATATCATTACCAGTACTTTTACTATTATCCAAAATCTTCCTTGCATTTTATCTTATCATGCTCATTTGATTTTATGGTTTCGTGTGTTTTAGATATTAACGATAAATTGGAACATCCATAGGCAAAACCGAATTGCTTTCACTTTTTAATAAAGTCTCATGTATCGCTATCATCTCAACTAAATAAAAAAGTGCGGAACGCACTGTTTTTAACGTGGAAATTAATTCATTGCGAATTGTGCCTACGGTATAATGAACAATATGTTTATTCTTACGGCCATTTCCTATCTCTGATTTATGCAGTACGATAAAACGATGAGTGGCTGCATTTCTGAGAGATTTCTTGACTTTCAGATAACCCTTTTTACCGAGATCATCTGATAGTTCAGCCAGCGCAATGACCGCCCGGTTACCGTTTTTAATCTCATAAGCTATCTCCGGCTGCCATTCCATTTGCTTCACGTTTTTTCTTTTTATTCGCCACTGGTTGATAAAGTTTACTGCTCTGGCCGAACCTTTAATGCCAAGATATTCGCCGGTAGCAACCGCTACCTTGTCCAGAATGTCAAAACAGGATCTTTGCGCCACTGTTATCAATGACGAATCCATGCCGTAATGTGCATTGTCTAAAGTATCGGAGTAAAAACCGCTTTCGGGAAGTTTACATTCAAAAGCATAATAAGCAAGCCAGCGCGCCAGCAGATAATCCGCCTTCATTGTGTTAAACATTGCGAAAACAGGCGGAACGCCCGGCCCCTTAGATGCAGGTTCGGTTATACTGCCGATTATCAGCGAATCCCAGCGTGAAATTGACTTGTCGAGCCCTTCAATTGTGGCTGAAAGAGCCAACCTGTTCTCTGCTACGAATCTTTCATATGGGCTTAAAGCTTTCAAATCCCAATCTCTAATTTTAGCAGGCTTTGTTTCAAGAAGTTTTGAAAACGACTCAAGTGCATGCTTTCCACCATATTTTAGTATACTTTCGGGCGAATCTTTAAATATCAGTATATGACGTGCGGCAATACTTCTCAGAATTTCAGGATCCCCAATGCCGATATCAGCATAGTAAAGAAGCAATTGTGCGGCTCGCGCAGCGGCAATGCCGTTTGATGAATCATACTTTAGCGCCTCTATATAAGAATCATAAGCCTCAACCCAACGATAGGAACGCCAAAGTAGATTTCCAATATTTGTCATAGCCTGCGTTGCCAGTTTAGAATCTTTTGAATTTCTTGCGGTAAATTCATAAAGCCAGCGGGCTTCTCTGCGCATTTCCCAGGTAGCGAGATGCCAGTTGCTATCAGAACTGTTTTGCATTTCTGAAAGGCCGAAGAGACCATTGGCCAGATTATACCTGATATCAAGCCGTTCCGGATAGTCGTGAAGTATCCTGCGAAGTATATTAACCCCCTCTTCTATAGCCTCCTTATCATTGTTTGCCTTTCCGGCATCAACCAGAACGCAAGCCTTTAACCCGTCAATTACCACCTTATCCAATATATCTGTTTGGCTCAGATTGCGGGCGGCAGCAATTGCTTCAGCAGGAGCCTTTTCGAGTAGGTCATAAAGTCGGGACCGCAGATCCTCTATCTTAGCTGTAATATTATGTTTGTTCATCTTTTTTACTTATGGCCGTAGTAATCTTTATACCATGAAAGGAAACGGGTAATGCCTGTTTCTATAGTGGTGACGGGTTTAAAGCCGACATCTTTTATCAAATCATCAATATCTGCATAAGTTGCCGGGACATCGCCGGGCTGTAGGCCAAGAAACTTCTTTTTTGCTTTTTTGCCCAGGGCCTTTTCAATTACCGCTATAAACTCCATAAGTTCCACAGGATTATTGTTGCCGATATTATAGAGCTTATACGGGGCGTATGATGACCCTGGATCAGGAGCATCCCCGCTCCATTCCTGATTTGGTTTTGGCAGTCTGTCCATTACCCTTACGACCCCTTCTACTATATCATCGATATACGTAAAATCCCTTTTCATCTTTCCGTGATTAAATACCTTGATCGGTTTTCCTGCAAGTATTGCCTTTGTAAAGAGAAAAAGCGCCATATCAGGCCTGCCCCATGGGCCATATACCGTGAAAAACCTCAAGCCTGTGCACGGAAGCTGAAACAAATGGCTGTATGTATGCGCCATGAGTTCGTTTGACTTTTTAGAAGCAGCATAAAGAGAAACAGGATGATCAACATTGTCATGAACCGAAAAAGGCATTTTTGTGTTTGCGCCATATACAGAACTTGATGAAGCAAACACTAAATGCCTGACGTGATGGTGTCTGCAGCATTCAAGGATATTGACAAATCCGGTAATGTTTGAATCAACATAGGCATTAGGATTTGTTAATGAATATCTCACGCCTGCCTGGGCTGCCAGGTTCACGACAACATCAAAAGAGGTATTGTTGAATATCTTTTCAAGCCCCTTTTTATCTGAGAGATCAATTCTGTGTAACTCAAAATTCTCATGGGGCGCCAGTATTGCGAGGCGATCCTCCTTGAGCCTGACATCATAATAGGGGTTTAAGTTATCAACACCTGTAACATGATATCCGCTGTCTAAAAGGCGCGTAGCCAGGTGAAAGCCGATAAAACCGGCTGTTCCTGTGATAAGAACTGTATTAAATTTTATATTCATGGTTTTATTTCCTTTTTCAGAAAGCTATTATATTTGGTTCTTCTCCAATTTAGTTGTAGAAAGCCTGATAGATTTTCAGCGTAAAGTAGC
>JACNLL010000004.1 GCA_014381545.1 Candidatus Desulfaltia bathyphila | reverse complement strand
CTAGCGCCTTCTGATCCGTCAGAGGAGTTATAACATATAATGATTGCACACCGTATGTTTTTACCGCTCTTGACATGTCGTGCAGATCGAGGTTTGTCACGGCAGAAACTATTGTGCTGCCATTCTTATTTACTACCGGATAATGGGTCAGGGCTACGTAAAGATTGGGCATGTATGATTTTTTCAATATCTCGGCGCCATTTTTCCAGGATTTCAACCTCATTTTTGTTTACAGGCCTTTTCTTCAAAAGGTCTTTTCTTTTCAGGAAGGTACGTATCAAAGATGCTTCGAGCCTCCATTTTTCAATTTCCATGTGATTGCCCGACAGCAACACTTCCGGAACTTCAGACCCTTCAAAGGTTCTCGGCCTTGTATATTGCGCATATTCCAGGAGGCCGTTTGAAAATGAATCATTTTCCGCCGAATCTTTGCCGCCAAGCATGCCCGGGATTAATCTTGCCGTCGCATCAATGACAACCATGGCTGCCGGCTCTCCGCCCGTGAGCACATAATCACCGATTGAAATTTCATAATCTATGAAATCGTGACAAATGCGTTCATCAATCCCCTCGTAGCGGCCGCATACAAGGATAAGCCCTTCAAACGATGCAAGTTCACAAGCAACATTTTGATTAAAAACACGCCCCTGAGGAGTCAACAGTATAGTTTTCGCCGATGGAGCTTTCTTTCTGGCAGCCCGGATAGCTCCTGCCAGAGGCTCAGGCTTCATGATCATTCCGCAACCACCGCCATAAGGTCTGTCATCAGTAACCCGGTGTTTGCCTTCTGCAAAATCCCTGATATTTATGGTTGAAGCAGAAATCTTCTTTTGTTCTATTCCCTTTCTAATAATCCCATAACTCCAAAACGAATCGAACATTTCAGGGAAAATAGTAAGAGCGATAAAATTAATCACTTGTCAAAGATCTCTTTACAAACCTTCAGGCAGGTCAACCCGCATGATTTTCTGTTTAAGATCAATTTCTTTAACCACAGATTCGAGACCTGGAATAAGTATTTCATCATCATTGTTTTTGACGACATAGACATCGTTGCTTCCTGTAGGAATTATCGATTCAACACGGCCGATAAATTTTTCATCGATTGTATAAACAGAAAGCCCTATAATATCAAACCAGTAATATGACTCGTCTTCAGGTTCCGGAAGCTTTGCTTTTTCAATGAAAAGATCGGAACCGACAAGGGTTTCAGACATGTCGCGGTCATCCACCCCTTTAAGAGATAAAAGAATAGTTCGTGTATGGGGTTTAACCCACTGTATTATATAAGTTTTATCCCGGTTTTTATTAGCTCTTGCGAGAATCAAACCGCCTGGCTTAAAAGCGGATAAAGACTCGGCATAGGAACAGACCTTGACGGTTCCCTTAAGACCATGAACGCCAACGATCTTTCCAATAAGGAGCAGGTCGGTTTTTCCCACGGTTTCATTCTATAATTTCAAGGACCGCGCGTTTTTTTATCTTGGCGGAAGCAGCGCTTAATATAGTACGCATTGCCCGTGCAGTACGACCTTGCTTGCCGATAACCTTGCCTAAATCTTCTTTGGCTACTTTAAGTTCTAAAACCGAGGTCTGGTTACCCTCTACCTCTGAAACCTCTACCTGATCCGGATTGTCAACCAGCGCTTGTGCAATGTATTTTATCAGATCTTTCATAGCTCCGTCTCCTTAGTTGCAAAAAAATCTTCTTTTTTCAAAAGATTTTTTACCGTGTCTGTAAGAATAGCTCCCTGATCTATCCAGTAGTTTACACGCTCACCCTTGAATGAAACCTCAACAGGATCAAGCAATGGATTATATGTGCCGACGGTTTCCAGGAACTTGCCATCCCTTGGACTTTCACTGTCAGCTACAACAATTCGATAAATTGGTCTTTTTTTTGCACCGAACCTGGCCAGTCTGATTTTAACCGACATCTCTTTTCTCCTTTAAATCGGCAACATGCCACGGCTTATCCCACGCGTGCCGCCTTTGCTGTATTTCTTAATCATTTTCATAACCTGGGTATAATTTTTAAGCAGCCTGTTTATATCCTGAACAGTTGTTCCGCTGCCTTTGGCGATTCTTTTTCGTCGCTGCCCATTTATTATTGTATGTTGACACCGTTCCTGAAGCGTCATTGAATTGATGATAGCTTCTGCTCTGACAAACTCCTTTTCATCTAATTTAAGATTTTTGAGATGTTTGCTGTTGCCGATACCGGGCATCATTTTTAA
Source organism: Candidatus Desulfaltia bathyphila (assembly GCA_014381545.1). Taxonomy (GTDB): domain Bacteria; phylum Desulfobacterota; class Desulfobacteria; order Desulfobacterales; family ETH-SRB1; genus Desulfaltia; species Desulfaltia bathyphila. Next base: position 1,055 of record JACNLL010000004.1, on the reverse strand, counting down.
AAGATCGTTTAATGAGCCCATCTTGCGTATTTGAAGCATCTGATTACGAAAGTCATCTAATGTAAATTGGCTTTTTCTAAGCTTCTTTTCAAGCTCAGCCGCCTCTTCGTGATCAATCATTGACTGGGCTTTTTCGATAATTGTAAGGACATCGCCCATGCCCAGTATTTTTGAGGACATCCTGTCCGGATGAAAGGTTTCCAGTTCGCTAAGTTTTTCACCAACACCTATAAATTTTATGGGTTTGCCTGTTATTGACTTTATGGAAATGGCTGCTCCACCACGGGCGTCACCATCCATCTTGGTAAGAATAACGCCGCCGATATCAAGAGCCTCATCAAATGATTTTGCAATATTAACAGCGTCCTGTCCTGTCATTGCATCGGCTACAAGGAGTATGTCAGATGGTTGGACAGCCTCCTTTATGCGTAAAAGCTCGGCCATCAACTCGTCATCAATATGCAGGCCTCCCGCAGTATCGAGAAGCAGAGTGTCATACCCTTCCTGATGTGCCGCTGCCCTGGCCTCCCTGCAAATCTGAACAGGATCCGTTTCCTTGTTTGACGGGAATACCGGAACAGCGAGTTGCTCTCCAATTTTTCTTAGCTGATCAATAGCTGCCGGACGGTAAACATCTGCCGGAACCAGATACGGCTTTTTTCCTCTTTTCCTTAATAAAATAGACAGCTTGCCTGCTGTAGTTGTTTTACCGGAACCTTGCAGGCCAACCAGCATAACAGACACCGGATGCGAACCGGACAGGCGCAAGTCCTCATAGCTGGAACCCATAAGCTGTGTCAGCTCATCATTTACTATTTTTACAACCTGCTGGCCAGGCGTCAAACTTGCCATGACCTCCTGACCGATGGCTCGCTCCCTTATATCTGCGATCAGTTTTTTTACAACCTTATAGTGGACATCGGCTTCAAGAAGGGCAATGCGTATTTCCTTTAAGCCCTCATCAATATTTTTTTCCGTTAATTTGCCGTATCCTTTTAGCTTTTTAAATACAGATGTAAGCTTGCCGGTTAAATTATCGAACATAAATGTATCCA
>JACNLL010000034.1 GCA_014381545.1 Candidatus Desulfaltia bathyphila | reverse complement strand
TGCCCGGAGTTCGAGCGGGAACTGGCTCAAGAGATCCCTTTCTACCGGGTGCGCCATTGTGTTAAACCCGGCATGGCCGGCTGGGGATTGGTTAATCAGGGCTACGGCGCTTCCAAAGAAGATGCGCGGATCAAGCTCCAGTACGACCTCTACTACATTAAACACCAATCCCTGTGGCTGGATATGGTTATCCTGCTTAAAACCATCGTGGATACGTTGACCTTGAGAGGAAGATAATTAGGTCCGCAGATTACCCCGGTTAAATACAAGAGAAAAGGGCATTTAACGGGGCAGGCGCAGATTTTCGCAGATTAGTAAAAATGAAAGACCAGAGAACATACAAGATCATAGGAGCTGCGGTGGAACGAGCTGCAGGCTTTACGGGGCGACGATTGAAATGACGGAGCATTGCTGACAACAAAAGGATTGACACAGGGACTTTAATGGCGAAAAGATTTCTATTATATTGGCTACCATTGGTTGTGTGGATTTCGGGGATTTTTGTGGTCTCTTCTCTTCCAAGCGGCTCTTATCCTGGTAAGACATGGTTTTCCATTATTCCTATGGAATATTTGCTACATATAACTGCCTTCTTTGTCTTATTTTTGCTGTTTTATCGGCTATTTCATTCTAATAACAAAAAAGCCACACTAACGAGCATCTTATTGTCCTCCTTTATTTTCACAATTATAGTTTCCCTTTCCAAAGAATGCTGGCAGATCTTTATGCCAACTAGACCCAAAATAAGCGCAATTAAAAAATCGGTTACCTCTCAATGCTTAGGGTACCAATAAAAGTTTGTTCTAACAAAATTCGTTTCAACAAATTGAAACAGGACGTACTTCTCCTTTTGATTCTTCGGTTGCAGATTAATAAGCCTTAGGCTTATTAAATTGTATGTTAAAGATGTTGACTCCTTTCTACTTAGATTTGGGTGGGCTCGCAAACGTATTTCAGTTCGCTGCCCTTTGCAGCATGGTCAAGTAAACCGCATCGTTTTTATCGCTGTAAAAGTTCTGAAGAAGTCTTTCATGTACCTGTTATAGCCTACAAGGCGATAAACAATACGACGTCCAGCTTTAATAATTAGGCATGGTATCTTAATAAAGGTGTTAATGAAACGTTTGAATTCCATGCGAACAATTTGATGACCAAGAACTTTATTGGGAGTCAGCAATCCATACCAGGCCTTCATATTCCATGCTAATGCGGCTATAACCATGTATGCCCAATTAGATACCAGATCATCTACCGGCATACGCATTGCATTAACCCCATTTTTCAATTGCTCTATATCGTTTTCATGATCACATCGGTCATTAGCAAAATAAACGACTTCCTGTGGTGTCATGAGCCTATCATTGGTGATGTAGAAGAAGTAGCGGATATCATCAAATAAGGCTAAATCTCCTTTTTCCACAGTAAGGTTTTTACGTAGTGCCACTACACGGTAAGTCTTCTTACATTTAGTAGGTCGGTAATCAAATTCAGCAACATGTTCTGAAACCGTTCGGATATTCTTAAATCCTCTCTCCTTGACAATTCGTTCTTTGACATTCTCCGGCCTCTTTCGTTTCTTAGTCTTGACTTTGTATTTGGGCTCCCTTAAAAGGGTCTCCCAGTGTTCTTCAGGAATAGTATCAGCTATTGAAATTAGGTTTTTCATCGCATCTATGCCAAAGACAAATTTGCACCTCTCGTCCCATTTATCAAAATGTGCTGTTAAACTGAAGTCTGTATCACCTCGTATCCATACTTCTTTAAAAGTGTCACTTACAAGATCAAGACTTCGATCAATCCATTGGGCAGAGTCAAGATGTGATGGAGCATTCCCAGATCGGTTAATAAGATATAGCGCCTCCCGTGTCTGTTCCAAAGATATTATTAATGGAGCATATCCCCAAATACCATTGTAGGAAATATCCATACCTTGCTTGCATTCGCCTGTTGTCTCTGCTATCAGACCATCTACATTGAGAATCGCTTTTTCGAAAAATTTCTTAGGTTGCCTCTTCCATACTTTCCTTCTCGTTGTGTTAGCAGCTTCCATCAACTCTATGATATTTTCTTCACTGAAACGACGTAGAAAATCTCCTGCCGTTGTTGGATCAGGAATAATCTCAGCTCCCAGTGCATCAAGCCATGCCTCGTCTTGGCGTTGCAATTCAATGTCTTCTAATCGTGTGCCACCAGCAATAACGTTATAGGCAATGTTGAGCACATGGTCTGATTCATGATATGGAAGATGGCGTTTAAGCAAATGCAAGGTATTATCGATTTCTTCGACAAAGCCAGAGTTCTTATTCATCAAATGTATAGCACCAATGCCTCCACATGCAATTCCTTCATGACGTCCATCCATTTCGTAATGGATGTTCGAAGCAGTAAACATTGGCTTCACTTGGTTTTTCCATTGTTTTCTCTTAAGACGTTTCGCTATTTTTTTCTTGCGTTTTGCCATTATTTTGTTATTATTTTTTTTCACTCGAAATGCTCCTTTCTGATAGGTTTTGTTTTTATATAATTCTATTATAACCTTATCTGAAGGGCATTTCGAGTACTTTTTTTACTTTCTCACAAAAAATTACACTTGATTAGGGACTAGATTATTTTGCTCCATTAAATTTAAAGCCCCCAATGGCTGGAGTAAAACGAGGGATGCTATTGTGGATACTGGCGCACCAATTTCAGTCATTCCATTAGATATTTGGACAGACATAGAAAACAAGGTACTAACAGAACATGAGATACAAGGGATTAATCCCAGAAAAGAATGTGCACTTCCGGCACTTATTGGCAAGGCTACATGCATTTTGCTGGATGAAGAAGGTAATCAATCCAGAGAATTGGAAATTTTAAGTCACTTTGCTTTAACCAATTTGGTCCCTTTAATAATTGGCTTCAAAGGTATCTTAGAGAATTTCAAGCTAATCCTTGATTGTAAACAAGATCACGCCTTTGCTGAGGAAAAATAGACTATCCAAAAGGTATACACTGTACTCTATATGGTATTGTAAAGAAGAAAAGAATGTTTGAAAAATTAGCCTTTCCCCTATTCTCCTAAAGAAATAAGAGAATATCTAAAATAAGTTTATAAGTTGACGACGTCCCCCATTACACAACTGGGGCGATATGCGGAATTCCCCCTCCGCGGTAGCGGATTGAGTTTTCCTCTTTCGTCCGGAAAGAGGAAAATAAAGAATTAATCCAGTAAATCCTGTCGATCCTGTCTAAAGAGTAATGCCCCGCCAACCCAGACTTGATGCCCCCAGCCTTTTGCAGCATGTAATGGCCAGAGG